>CALBGK010000231.1 GCA_937893115.1 uncultured Erysipelotrichaceae bacterium
AATATAAGCTTGAGATGTATATTCAGCAATATTGAGATTTTCACTGTTGACATATTCAGATGGAAGCTGCAATTCGTTGTAAGCGAAATATTGATCTTTCGACAAGTATTCACTTGCTATCTCATCAGCTTTTATTATTTCCTCTTTCGACATATTACTTACCGATATACTATAAGCATCAGGTTGGATATTACCAATTATATCTCTGGTATAAAACCACAAAGCACTAGTCGAAGATATCATGACTAAAACCATGGTCGATAAGATACAGATATTAGCTAGGCCGACAGCGTTTTTCTTCATGCGATATAAAAGCATAGACACTGAGATGAAATGTGTGGTTTTGTAATAATATGTCTTTTTACTCTTTAGCATCTTTAAGACGGCCGTTACTCCAACCACAAATAATAGATAAGTACCTATGATGACAAGTATTACAGCGACAAAGAATAAAGCGATAGCCGTTTGTGGTTCCTTAACCGACAAAGCTATACCATAGCCAAAACCTAGAAGAATAAAGCCGACTAGTGCTAGAAGCATTCTGGCCTTAGGTTCTTTCTCACCAACATTTTCACTCTTTAAAAGATTGACAGCTGTATAATGTCTAATAGAAAAGGCGTTGTATATAAAAGCTAAAAATAATAAGCCAAAGTATAGACCTAAAGTTATAAGAATTGACTTAGGTGAAATATCAAAGCCGAGAGGGATATTAGCATCCAACATATTGAGTAAGATTATGAAAGCTAATTTCTCTAAAAAAATACCTAAACATAAGCCAACAATCAATGAGAATAAACTGATGTAGATAAATTCGATAAAGACTACTAGAATCACATGTCTTTTCTCTAATCCTAAAATATTATACAAGCCTAATTCCTTACGTCTTGATTTAATCATAAAAGAGTTGGAATAAAAGACAAATATAAGGGAGAAGATGGTAATTACATATGAACCAAAAATCAAGAATTGAGTTACCACTTCACCGCCTTTTGTACACATTAATCCCTCGTTATAAGACAAAGAATTGATGATATAAAAGACGGCGACCAAGAAGGTAATAGAGAATATATAAGGGAAATAGATACGTTTATTTTTAAAAATATTATCTTTCGCTAAACTAAAATATAATGATTTCATCGTTTGTCTTGCATAAGTAATGTTAAGGCAT
>CALBGK010000232.1 GCA_937893115.1 uncultured Erysipelotrichaceae bacterium
TGTGGCTAATGACGAAGTTGCTTCTAATCCTATGCGTCAGGGTTTAATGGATATGGCAGCACCTTCATATGCAGGTACACGTTATTGGACCATCGAAAAGACAATAAATAATATTCATCGTGCAAGTGATGCACAGAAGATATTTATTATCGTTGATAATCCTCAAGATGTCCTCAAATTGGTTGAAGGTGGAGTTCCTATCAAACAATTAAATGTCGGTAATATGCATATGTCAGAAGGTAAACGTCAAGTTGCAACTAGCGTAGCTATCGATGATGCAGATGCTGAAGCATTTAGAAAACTTCGTGATTTAGGAGTAGAAATCTTCATTCAGAGAACTCCTGATATTGCAAAAGATCCAGAAGTACTATTTAAATAATAAAACATACATTTAAAAGGAAAGGGGGATTATATCAAATGGATGTAATTCAAATTGTTTTATTAGCAATCGTAACGTTTATCCTTGCTATTGACCAATTTTCATTAACTGAAGTTTTGTATCGTCCAATGGTAGCTTGTCCACTCATCGGCCTTGTACTGGGCGATGTTGAGACTGGTCTAGTAGTTGGTGGTACTTACGAATTAATGATGGTCGGTAACATGCCTGTTGGCGGTGCTCAGCCACCAAACGTTGTACTAGGCGCAGTTGTTGCCATGGTATTCGCTGTTAGAAGCGAAATGAGCGTAGATGCAGCTCTTGGTACAGCAGTTATCTTCTCATTGTTTGGCCAATACGCTGTAACATTGACATTCACAGTTATGTCAACTTTGATGTCTAAGGCAGATAAAGCTGCAGCTGAAGCAAATCCTGCTGGTATCACACAAGTTAACATTATCTCTTGTGTAATCCTAGGTTCATTATTTGCTTTAATGGCAGTTGTTGCTTATGTCGGTGGTGAATTAATGGTTCCAGTTCTTGAAAACATTAATAAAAACTTCTCATGGATCATGGGTGGTTTAGGTGCCGCTGGTGGTATGATGCGTAACGTAGGTTTCGCTGTATTATTGAAGATTATGATGTCTAACGAATTCTGGGGTATCTACCTTGCAGGTTTCGCTGCAGCAGCATTATTCGGTAATATCGATGCAACAAAATCTTCTGCTTTGATTTTGATTGCTTTCATCGGTGTTGCAATCGCAATTTACGATTTCACTATGAATATCAAACTAAAGAATCTTGTCGGTTCTGGAAATGGAGGTATGGGTGATGGAATCTAGTACAATGACTACTTATAAGGATCTTACTCCTGCTAAACCTTTAGATAAGAAGACTATCAGTAAAATGGTTTGGAGATCAACCATGCTTCAAGCTTCATTCAACTATGAAAGAATGCAAGCTGGTGGTTGGTTATGGTCTATACTTCCAGGTCTAGAAAAAATTCACACTAACAAAGAAGACTTAAGTGCTTCAATGTCTCACAACCTTGACTTCTTTAATACTCACCCATTCTTAGTAACGTTCGTTATGGGTATTGTACTATCACTTGAACAACAAAAAGCTGATATCCAGACTATCCGTTCTGTACGTGTTGCAGCTATGGGTCCTCTTGGTGGTATCGGTGACGCAATTTTCTGGTTCGCGTTATATCCAATCGTAGCAGGTATCACAGCTACAATGGCTATCGATAAGAATCCATTGGGCGTGGTACTATACTTCGTAATTATCTTCAGTTTCCAGATGGTATTGCGTTATTTCTTAATGAACTGGTCTTATCGTTTAGGTACAAGCGCTATCGGTGTTCTAACTAAGAATGCAAAAGAGTTTACTCGTGCTGCATCTATGTTAGGTATCTTCATCGTTGGTGCATTAACATGTAACTATGCTAACGTTTCATTAGGTATGGAAATTCCTAATGGTGACTCTGTAATTAGCCTTCAACAAATGTTGGATAATATCCTTCCAGGTTTATTATCATTAGCAGTAACTATGCTTTGCTACTGGTTAATTAAGAAGAAGAACTGGTCTGCAACTAAATGTATCCTATTGCTTCTTGCAATCGGTATCGTTGGTTGTATATTCGGTATCTTCGGTGGAGCTGCAGGAACATATACTTCATTAGTTCCAGTTCCTTGGCACGCATAATAGATATAATACATTAGTATCGTTGCTGTTTCTAAAGGGAGTGCTCTTGTGCATTCCCTTTCTTACTTTAAGGCGTGTAATGCTATAATGATTAAAAAGGAGTTTAATGATATGCCTTCACCTAGTTTGATTATATTAGTTATTCTATTTCTTATTGCTGCATTAGTGGTACCTTATTTTGTCAATAAGAAAAAGAATAAAGTATATCTAGAGATTATTAATTGTATTGAGAATAATGATGATGAGAATTTTAATCGCATCATCGAGGATAAGATGACTAGATTCTTATTTGTTCCTTATCAGATTGAATATATTAAATTGAATAAAGCCATTGTTTCGGGTAAACCCAAAGAGATAGATGCTGCTTTTGAAGTATTTGATAAACGCAGGCTGAATACTAAACAAAAAGAAGATATCTATATGAAGGGCTTTAATTACTATATTTCGACTGAAAATAAGGACAAAGCTAAGAAATATCATGATCTTATTCAAGAACTAGATAATGAGCAAATGAAAAAAGAGACTAATATCGTCTACGATACTTATATTTTAAAAGGATATGAGTATTTAGATGAGATAATAGCTGAAACAGAAGACCTTGAAGATACATACAAGGGTGTCAACGAATTTATGATATCTAAAATGTATGAAAATAAGGGAGATAGTCAAATGGCTAAAGAATATTTAGCTAAGGCTCAAGAGCACATGAAGCTATTAGATAAGCAAATCGCAAAGAAGCATAAGGAAGAAGAAAAGAAAAAGAAATAAGCTTCTAAATAAAATAAAAGGCAAATTTAAGTATTTTAAACTAAATTTGCCTTTTTAATTATAAGGATTAATGACTAGAATAAGTCTTTTTGGTGGGTGGCGTATAGATATTCTTCGATAGTGTTAGCGACACGATCTTCTACTAATAATTCAGGGTCATTTACCAATAAACCTTCTCTGACCTTAGTATATTGCATAGGCATGAATTGGCTTAAGAGATTTAATGGAACGCCATCTTTAAAGTTATCCATTAGTTTAGCGATGGCAGCTTCAACATTTTTAGTTTGCATATAATATCTAGAGCGATCTGAGAATGACCACTTGCGTTTAAAAGCTATTTCTTCTTCACTTCCATGATAATGCTTCTTCCAGTGTTTATCATTTTCTAACATGGCATTATCTAATACCTCGATGAAATTGCTTTGTTTAGAAGCTTCTATTGCTTCTTTTTCGGCATAAGCTAAAGCGTATAGCCCCTCTCTAGCAGCGAAGGTTAGAGCAGGCCCAACCTTTAAAATGGCAATTCCATCTTCAACTAATTCTCTTAGTTTAATCTTAGTCTGATAGTCAGTAGAATGACCTTCAAATATTAGATTAGGATATTCCTTGATAGCTTTACATAAATCTACAGCCTTAGTTCTATCATATTCAGTGCAACCTGAATCTTTTTCTTCAACTCCCGGTTGAACGACAATAGCTATAACTCTTTCCCAAGCCTTAGACAAACCCGCACCCATAAAAGCTTTTTCAAAAGTAGTGACCGTATTTTTAAAATCTTCAACTTTAGTTACTTGAACTCCAGTATCTACTGCACTAGTTGAGCCACCAGGAATAGGCACTTCACTTCCGACGATATAGACAGGTTCATATGCATCTTTGTGTATAGCAGTATATTCTTCAAAAGCCTCTTGAGCTACTTTAGCTAAACGCACACCACGAGCGGCAATAGCCTCATCAGATAGGCGAGTATTGGCATCATCGCTAGCGACTTTCATACTGGTATCGATATGAATTTTACTAAAGCCGGCCAATACATAAGCACGAATCAAATCTTCTGCATTTTTCATCGCTTCTTCTTCATTTAAATGAGTCCAAGTTAGTGGCCCTAAATGGTCACCACCTAAGAATAATCTAGAAGTGTCTAGACCTTCTTCTTTAGCTATCGCATAGACATAATCTTTGAAGTCTTGAGGCTTCATGCCAGTATAGCCACCAAATTGGTCACATTGATTTGCTGTACTTTCGATCAGGACACATGAATCATCTTCGATCGCTTTTCTAATTACTGCTTTAATAACGAATCTGTTGGCACTACATGCAGAGTAGATGCCAAGGGCCTTACCACTTTTTTGTGCAGTGACTAATTTTTTTAAGGGATTTGTTTTCATAATGTCTCCTTTATCTTGTTGTAGAAATTTTTAATAGCGGCAAAACTCTCATCGCTCAAATCATGTTCAATCAAACAGGAATCTTGATAGGCAATATCTCTTTCTACGCCGAGTTTCATCAAGATATCAGCGATTAGTTCATGTCGCTCATACATCTTTTTAGCTTCCATTATTCCTTGTTCGCTCAGTTTTATCTCATTAGCTGTCGTGTCGATATAGCCTTCCTCTTTAAATTGCCTGATGGCGATAGATACTGTAGGTCGAGAAAAGCCTAAGTATTCAGCTATATCTATCGCTCTGACATATCCTTTTTGTTTAGAAATGATATAGATAGCTTCTAGGTAGTTTTGCCTTGTTTCCGCTTTATTCATATTTCAATTTTAACATGTTTTAAATATATTGATATATTTAATGCCTTTAAGTATTATTTATATATGCGATTTAGACAAAAGATAGCTTATTTATTTTCTATCATCCTCATATATTTGATTCTATTTGTCCTAGAATTTATTTTAGTTGGTTCTTTTATCGAATTATTTACTTTGAGCTCAACTCCTAAATGGATAGTTAATATCATCTTTTTGATTATTATCAATCCTCTTTTAACTTATTTAATAGGAGAAAAAATACCATTTAAGATATATGGCCTCAAAGTTGAAGAGGGGATAGAAGCAGATCTTAAAAAGGATGTTGACTTATAAAATATCTTTTGAATTTATGGTAGAATTAAGACATGAAAATTGTAATGGTCGCCGGAGGTAGTGGAGGGCATATTTATCCCGCATTGACTCTGGCTAGAGAATGTATAGACAAGGGCCACGATGTCTTTTTTATCGGGGCCAATGATAGAATGGAGAAGGAAGTTATACCGGCTAGTGGTTTTGAATTTATCGGTTTAGATATGAAGACTACTAGAGGTGGTTTTTTACAAAAAGTTAAAAGTGTCTTATCTTTAGTTAGTAGCTATTTTAAAGCTAAGAAGATATTAAAAGAAGACGATGTCGATATCGTAATTGGCTTTGGCAATTATATTTCGGTTCCAGTCTTATTAGCTGCTCGCACTTTAAAGATCAAAACTGTAATTCACGAACAGAATTCATATGTTGGGAGGGCTAATCGTTTCTTGGATGAAAAAGTTGATTTAGTCATTGGTTCTTATGAAGAAAATCTTAAACAATTCAAAAATAAGAATCTCGCAATAATTGGCAATCCTCAATCATCCGTAGCTATCAGGACACTTAAAGATGATGACTATTTAAAGACATTTGACTTAGACCCAAATAAAAAGACCTTAGTTATTTTTATGGGTTCTTTAGGTTCTGAAAGTGTCATGAAACATATTCTTGATTACTTTAAATTGACTGATGGTTCTTATCAGATTCTTTATGCGACAGGAACAAAACACTACGATAGAGCCAAAGAATATGGTAATGACTATATTAAAGTTGTAGAACGCATTGATGGTATAAAGGCGATGAAGGCGTCGACACTCTTGCTTTCAAGGGCAGGAGCTACTACCTTGGCTGAAATTACAGCAGTGGGCATGCCAAGTATACTAATACCTTCGCCCTATGTTCCTAATAATCATCAATT
>CALBGK010000233.1 GCA_937893115.1 uncultured Erysipelotrichaceae bacterium
ATCTCAAACCCATTCATGAGGTCTTTGTCTGTGAGATGGGTGCCGACCATGTCGGAGAGATTACTTATCTAATGAATTTTGTAAAGCCTAAATATGGTGTAGTTACATCTATTGGTCCTCAACATCTCAATACTTTTAAGAATATGGATAATATCATTCACGAGAAGATGCAAGCCATTGAATTATTGCCTGAAGATGGTGTGGGTATCATCAATATCGATAATGAATATATCAATAATTATGAGATTAAAAATAAGTGTTCCATCGTTAAAGTAGCTATCCATAATACTGAAAAGGCAGATTATCTCGCTACAGATATCACTTATCACAAAAGAGGATCAGCCTTTACTATTGTCCATGATGGACAAAGGTATCAATATCAAACTAGCCTTTTAGGTGAGCACAACATCATGAATATTCTCATCGCTGTAGCTCTAGCTAATAAGATGGGTGTACCGATGGAAAAGACGATAAGAGCGGTAAATAATTGTCGTCAGATTGAACATCGTTTAGAAATCAAAGAGATTAATGGCTACACCTTTATCGATAATGCCTTCAACTCAAATCCGGTATCTAGTAAGCATTCTCTAGATGTTTTAAAGATGATGGAGGGCGATAGAATCATTGTCACACCTGGTTTAATTGATTTGGGTGCGCAAGAATATGAATACAATAAGGAATTTGGTCGCTACATGCTAGGCAGGACGGATATGGTCATGCTCATAGGTCCTAAGCAGACTGAAGCGATAAGAGAGGGCTTAAAAGAAGTAGGCTATGATTCTAATAAAGTTCTAGTCTTTAATGCAGTCAAAGAAGCTTTCTCCTACATATATCAAAATGTATCAAAAGACGCTACCATCCTATTAGAGAATGACTTGCCTGATGCATTCTCAAAGTAGTTTTGGTATAATCTTTTTGAGGTGATTAGATGAAGTTAAATGTTGCGGTATTTTTTGGTGGTGAATCTTGTGAACATGAGATTAGCTGTATAAGTGCCAACCAAGTATTACACGCTTTAGATAGTGAAAAATATGAAGTTACACCAATATATGTAGCTAAGAATATGGACTTATATACTGGTGATGAATTATGGGATTTATCCAATTATTATGATTTAAATGCCCTATGTTCAAAACTTAAGAAGGTCAGCTTAGTCAAAGATAATAATACAGTCTATATCAAACCGGTAAAGACTTCACTTTTTGAAAAGAATTTCCCTACCATTGATGTCGCATTTCTAGTTATGCATGGCACCAATGGTGAAGATGGCACACTACAAGGTTATATGGAGATGTTGAAACTACCATATACTTCTAGTGATATTTTAGGTAGTGCTATCGGCCAAGATAAGGCTATCATGAAGATAGTATTGCAATCAGGAAATATTCCTATGACACCGTGGTTTTATTTCTTATATGCCGACTTTGAAAAAAACAATGAATTATATATCAAAAAAGCTAATGAGATTGGCTATCCTTTAATTATTAAACCAGCTAATCTAGGTTCTAGTATCGGCATCGAGATAGCTCATGATGAAGAAGAATTCATAAAGAAAGTAAGAGAAGCTAGTAAGTATGACTTTAAGTTAGTGGTCGAAAAGATGATCGAAGACTTAAAAGAAGTCAATATTTCTGTCTTAGGTAATGTCTACGACACAAAGCTTAGCGCCATTGAAGAAGTTATGAAAAATGCCGAAATATTAAACTTCGAAAATAAGTATCTAGGCAATGGAAAAGGTTCAAAAACTAAGATGCCTACTAAGGGTTCTAAGGGCATGGCTTCAACTAGTCGTAAAGTTCCGGCCTCACTTTCAGATAATCAAGAAAGTGAAGTTAGAAAATATGCCTTAGAGAGCTTTAAATTATTAAACGCGAGCGGTTGTGTCAGAATAGATTTTCTGATTGATAATAAAAATAGCAAAGTTTATGTCAATGAGATTAATTCTATACCCGGTTCTTTAGCTTTCTACTTGTGGCAAGAAGTTGGCATGGATTTTTCTAAGGAATGTGATGAATTGATTAAGTATGCCTTAAAGCGATATCATGAAAAAGAAAAGAAGACCTATTCTTTTGAAACTAATATATTAAGTAATTTTAGGAGGTAATAATTAATGTCTACACCACATAATCAGGCTAATATTGGCGAAATTGCGAAAACCGTTTTGATGCCAGGCGATCCACTCAGAGCAAAATTTATAGCTGAAACCTTTTTAGAGAATCCTGTTCAATTTAATACTGTTAGAAATATGTTTGGTTATACAGGAATATACAAGGGTAAGAAAGTATCAGTTATGGGTTCTGGTATGGGTATGCCTAGTATTGGTATCTATTCTTATGAACTATTTTCTAAATATGGCGTAGAAAATATCATTCGTATCGGTTCGGCTGGTGCTTATAGCGATGAAGTGAACGTTTACGATGTCGTATTGGCTACCAAGGCTTATAGCGAATCTTCTTATGCCAAGACCCAAAATGGATATACAGATGAATATACATATCCAAGTGAAGAACTAAATGAGAAGCTGAGAAATGCTGCTAAGCGTCTTGATATTCCTCTACATGAATCATGCATCCACTCATCAGATGTCTTCTATCGTGAAAAGGAAGATAGAGCTGATGGCAGAACTTATATCGATGATGTATTAGATAAGGGCTGCGTAGCTGTAGAGATGGAAAGTTTCGCTTTATTCCACAATGCGAAAGTA
>CALBGK010000234.1 GCA_937893115.1 uncultured Erysipelotrichaceae bacterium
ATCATCAAGAAGAATTGTGGGAATTGGCGATGCTAGAAAAAGATGGAGTTAAATAAGTAATTATTCTTCATCTTTTTTATATTCCTTTATGGTAGAATTGTGAATGATAATAAAGGAGATAAAAATAATGGGAAATTGTTTAGTAGCCCAAAGTGGCGGACCTACTTCAGTAATTAATGCGACAGTAGCGGGTGTCGTAAAGGCTAACCAGATGAATCCATACTACAAGACAGTATATGGAGGATTGAATGGTATTGAAGGTATCTTACAAGAGCGTTTTGTCGATTTAACAAATATGTCAGACGAAGAAAATCGTATCTTGCGTCAAACACCTTCAAGTGCTCTTGGTTCTTGTCGTTACAAATTGAAAAGAGATAATGCAGCTGATTTTGAAAGGTTATTTGAAGTATTGGACAAGTATGATATTGAGACGATGTTCTATACTGGTGGTAATGATTCAATGGATACCGTGGCAGCTTTAAGTGAATATGCAAAAGAACATGGCATCACTAAGCATCGCTTTGTCGGATGCCCTAAGACAGTCGATAATGACTTAATGCATACTGACCACTGTCCTGGATTTGCCAGCGCAGCTAAATTTATCGCTACGACAGCTTTACACACTTGGCTAGATGTCAATGTTTATACTCGTCAAGAAGTATTCATTCTTGAAACTATGGGTAGAGATGCTGGATGGCTAGCTGCTTCAGCTTGTGTCAGTGGCATTGTCGACTTAGTCATCTTGCCAGAAGTCGCTTTTGATAAAGATAAATTCTTAAATGAAGTTAAAAAGTGCATCGAAGAAAAGAATAAGTGTTATATCGTAGTATCTGAAGGTTGTAAATATGCCGATGGTACTTACATCACAGCTGCTGAAGCCAAAAATGATGGCTTTGGACATGTGGTATTAGGTGGAGCAGGCCAAGCTCTTAAGAATATGATTCTCGATAGTGGCGTAGCTCAAAGATGCAAGGTGCAAGACTTGTCAACTGCTCAAAGATGCTATGCGACTACACAATCACTAGTTGATGTTGAAGAATCTTTCCAATTAGGTATGTCTGCACACATGCGTTCAACTGATGGCAAATTCACTGGTAAGATGGTTGGTATCAAGAGAAAAGATCAAGAAGAATACGATGTTGACTTTATCGCTATAGACGCTAGCGAAGTAGCTAACTATGTAAAATCATTCCCTACTGAATGGATTTTAGATAACTATCGTGGCATCAGTGAAGAGGCTTTAAATTACATTAGACCTCTCATTACTGGTTCACCTGTAGTCATTTACGAAGACGGTCTACCAGCTTACGTAAAGCCATATTATATGTAAGAACCACATGATGTGGTTCTTTTCTTTTACATATATATGAAAAATTTACATATGAATATGATAAAATTTTCAATTTTATGTGAAATATTTGTGAAATTTCTATTTGACACAGGTTTTTATATCTTTTATAATTTAAACATGCATTAATTACATGCAGTAATCATACAAAAGGGAGGAATAATATGAAGAAATTATCTGTTGCCATCTTGTCTTTGATGATGATTTTCTCATTAGTTGGTTGTGGACAACAAACAGCTAGCGTCGAAGACTTAAGACTATCAGATACTACTAGTTACACTGTTCCTAGTTCTAGACAATTGTCTACTATGGAGTATGTAACAACTGCACTAGTAGAAGACCATGAATTCAACGCTAACTTCGTTGATGGCTTGTTAGAAAACAATCCAAAAGGTCAATTAGTTGGTGCTTTAGCTGAAAGCTGGGAATCAAATGAAGATTCTACAGAATGGACATTCCATTTAAGACAGGGAGTTAAATGGG
>CALBGK010000235.1 GCA_937893115.1 uncultured Erysipelotrichaceae bacterium
GTCTTGGCTGAACCCTTTCTCACAATGACTCAAAATCAATGGGCCAGCAATAACGAAGGCGAGCTATATGAGATATATGATATACAAGAGCTTTATAAAGAGGAGACTGGTATGTCTTCATATCCTCAAGCAGCTCTCTTTGTAAAAACTTCGCTAGTTCAATCAAATCTTCAAGACATCATGAATTTTGCTAATAAGATGCAAACTTCAATCACTAACTACAACAACAATCCTGAAGCTTTATCAGCTAGAATCGATGAAGTAGATTTAAGTGAATTAGGTTTTGCCAATCCTGATCTAATTAAACAAGCTTATAGTCGCATGGCTTTAAATTTTGTCTATGCTTATGACTGCGCAGATGAAATCGATACTTTCCTCGATTTATTTGAAATCAAATTAAAATCATCAAGTTATATTGAATAATCATGAAAAGAATGCACATATTTTCTATTTTGACAATGATCGTTGTCTACGTGCTAGCCTCTCTAGTTGTAGATCAATCTTTTATCTTGCCAAAATTGAATGAAGTATGGAATTCTTTTATTCTTATTATCATCGCCAATGATTTTCTCATCATTATCTTTTCAACTATAGCTAGATTTTTAACAGGTGTCTTAATCAGTTTTATTATCTCTTTTATTCTTTCATCACTAGCTTATAATAATCATGAATTTAGAGAATTTATGGAACCAATCTATATTTTTCTTAAGACGATACCTAATATTACCTATATCATCGTTTCACTAATCTGGTTAGGCAGGGATGGTAGTGTCATTTTAGTGAGCCTTTTATCTATCTTTCCTTTAATGTACAATAGTTTCTTAAGTGCATATCTAAATATTGATAAGGAATTAATTGACTTCACTAGATTATATAATTTCTCTTATTCCTATAAGTTCTTTAAAGTGTATTTGCCATTAATCAGAAAAGATATGATCATAGCTATCAATAATAGTTTGTCATTGGCCTTTAGAGTTTCGGTGATGGCTGAGATATTGGGTCAAGTGCGAGTAGGCATAGGTAAGGCAATGTATTATGCCAAGATTAATTATCTGATGAGTGATATATTTGCCTGGACTATTATCATCATCATAATATCTGCCTTAATCGACTTTATCTTTTCTAGATTGAGTAAATTATTAGATTAAAATAAAAGACTGTAGATTCATTTCCACAGTCTTTTTTAATTGCTTTATTTAAGAATATTCTTGATGAAATCAGATATTTTAATTCAACTAGGCCATCGTTAACTTTTTTACCGATAGTTATTCTTAATGGAATACCAATTAAGTCAGCATCATTGAATTTAACGCCTGGTCTTTCATCTCTATCATCTAGCAGAACATCAATGCCTTGATTCATGAGTTCATCATATAATTGATTAGCTACTTCCACTTGTTTAGCATCCTTAGTGATAGCGACGATGATTTCTACAGGGTACGGAGCGATATTGATTGGCCAAATAATTCCTTTGTCATCGTGATGTTGTTCAACGATGGCAGCTATACAACGACCGATACCGATACCATAAGAGCCCATCCAAACTAGATTAGATTTATTATCTGCATCAAGATATGTAAGATCTAAGGCTTCAGAATATTTAGTTCCTAATTTAAATGTATTACCGATTTCTACACCCTTAGTAAACTTGATCTCTTTGCCACAGACAGGGCATTTGTCTCCAGGACATGCTTGTCGGATATCGCCGATGCCATTAGCGATAAAATCATTATTAGATACATTGATATAGTGATGGTCTGTCTTATTGGCACCTGTGATATAGTATTGCATCTTACTTACTTCATTATCGACGATGACAGGGCATTTAATGCCGATAGGACCAGCGAAACCAACTTTAGCACCAGTTACTTCTTCAACTGTTTCATTGTCGGCCAAGACTATTTCATTGACTTTCAAGAATTTTTGTAACTTAGTCTCAGAAACTTCTCTATCACCTCTGACTAATACAGCATATGGCTTACCATCACAGAGATATACTAGAGTCTTGACGAATTTATTCTTATCTTCTTTGAGGAAGTTGCACACTTCTTCAATTGTCCTAGCATCTGGAGTATGTACTAACTCTCTTTCTTTATATATTAAAGCAGCAGGTACATCTTCATTAACGCATTCACATATTTCAAGATTTGAAGTAAAACCACAATCATCACAATATACGACAGTATCTTCACCAATAGGAGTAATGGCTTGGAATTCTTCGGATAATAAGCCACCCATAACACCTGTATCAGCTTTGACGATGCGATAGTCTAAATCCATTTCATCAAAGGACTTCTTATAGACATCAACCATCTTATGATAAGAGACATCTAGTCCTTCTTCATCAGCATCGAAGCTATAAGCATCCTTCATGACAAATTCTTTAACACGGATTAGGCCAAAACGAGCTCTTGGCTCATCTCTATACTTATCTTGAAACTGATAGAGATTAAATGGCATATTTTTATAAGAACGTATCATTGACTTAGCAGCTAAGACAAATAGTTCTTCATGGGTAGGTCCTAAGACTAAATCCTTATTTGAACGATCTTTTAAGCGAAAGATACTAGGTCCAAAATTAGCCATACGACCAGATTTCTCATAGTATTCCTGAGCTATGAGGGCTGGCATTTTTATCTCCTGGCAATTATATGAATTCATATGTTTACGAATTATTGCCTCTATTTTTTCTTGTACTTTTAATCCTAATGGTAACATCATATAGATACCGGCACTAGTCTTTTTGATATAACCGGCTTTGACTAATAAGTTACCACTAATTGAATCCTCATCTTTAGCATCTTCTCTGAGTGTATAAAAATAGGCATCTTTAAGTTTCATGATTTATTTCCTTTCAGCTTGTACAATTATATCATAAATAATCTATTTTATCGTGCATTTTAAAATCTAATGTGCTATCATATTTGAAAATGAAAGGGAAAACAAAATGGCAAAATACTTTAAAGATGTATCTCGAACATTCAATGAATATTTATTAGTACCAGGATATTCATCTCGTGATTGTACTCCTGATAAGGTAAGTCTTAGCACACCGCTTGTAAGATTTAAAAAGGGAGAAAAAAGTGAAATAGAATTAAAGATCCCGATGATTAGCGCCATCATGCAGTCGGTATCTAATGATAAGATGGCTATCGCTTTAGCTAAAGAGGGCGGCTTATCATTTATCTATGGTTCGCAAAGTATCGAAGACCAAGCGAAAATGGTCAGAAATGTCAAGAAATATAAGGCAGGCTTTGTAATCTCTGATTCTAATATCAAACCAGAGCAGAGTTTAAGAGAGCTATTAGCCCTCATCGAAAAGACAGGACATTCAACTGTTGCAGTTACTGATGATGGTGGCAATCATGGTAAAT
>CALBGK010000236.1 GCA_937893115.1 uncultured Erysipelotrichaceae bacterium
GTAATATTTTTGAACTTCTGCCAAGCGCTAGCGCCATCAATTTCAGCCGCTTCATAATAATCTTGTGAAATGCCTTGAAGACCAGCGATGTACAAGACCATGTGATATCCAATCCATTTCCAAACATCAACTGCAATAACCGACCACATCGCGCAAGAAGGATCGGATAACCACCCTTTGATCAAACTGTCTAAACCAACAAGATTTAAAAAAGAATTCAATAATCCAAAAGTAGGATTGAAAATCCATGTCCACAAAATTCCGATAACAATATAAGACATCATGACCGGCATATAAATTCCTGATCGGAAGAAGTTTTTTAAAGGAAATTTCTTAACTAATATAAAAGCTAAAACAAGGGCGATGAGATTTTTAAATATCGTTACAGCAATAGCGTAGACAAAAGTATTACCAATAGCCGTCTTATACACTTCATCTTGAAAAACAAACAAATAGTTTTCACCGGCATTAAATGACATAGCTCCATAACCATCCCATTTGAAGAAGCTGATAATTAAGCCAGTAAATAAAGGAACGATTATTAAAACTGTGAATAGAACAATAGCTGGTGTACACATTAAATAGGGAAAATACTTTTCCTTAAGTTTACTTATCTTTTCCATAATTATCCTCCTAGAAAAGGTAACGCCATGATTTTGTCATGGCGTTACAATACTAGTTTTGAGGGAAAACCATCTGAGCTTCTTCAGTTGTAAAATTATCCCACCATGCATAAATGTAATCATTTTCTCTTACGATCGTTTCATAAGCTTCTTGAATCATTTTAACAGCTTGCTCAGAATCTATTGTGCCTGCAGCTAAAGCTGGAATCGCTTGACAGAATGCATCATTGATTTGCGCTGGCCAAATCCAGTCAAGATATGTGATAGCATGCGGAGTAACAACTTCATTCATTTCTTTAACAAAACTGTCATCTGAATTTTCGACATCTTTCATTATTTTGAATTTAGTTGCGCCATTTGCATTTAATACCTTAGTAGCATTTTCCGGTCTTGTAGCAAATTCCAAGAATTTTTCTACCATCTCTAGACGAGAATCATCGATAAATGCCGGTACACACAACGATCCATCTCCTATACCATATCCATAGTAATAGTCACTAGCTCCATCCATAACTGGATATGGAAGAACACCATATTCAAAATCAGGGTTAGCGCTGCGGATATCGGATAGTGTTGAGTCTAAGGTAAAGATCATAGCTACCTTTTCTTGAACAAATGAAGCAACTAAACCAGTCGTATCAGTATCAAAGGAATCTGTTTTCATTATTCCTGCTTCAAACAAATCGGCAATCCAATCAAAAGCTTGAATCTCTGCTTCGCCATCAAAAGTTTTGTCGCCGTTTAAAAAGCTTTCTACGTTAGCAATTGATTCTCCATCTGTAGCTTCGCCATAAGTTGACATAAAAATTCCAGGCCAAGCCCATGTATCCTTACCATTAATCATTAAAGGGGTAATACCTAATTTATCATTAATGATATCAGCTGCATTTTCTAACTCAGCAAAGGTACTAGGTACTTCAAGTCCTAATTCATCAAACATAGTTTTGTTATACATGATGGTCCATGATCCACCATCAGCCATTGGCAAACACCACAAATAATCGCCCATATAGCAACTATCAAGAACGCCTTCTTCATAACGATCTATAACTTCCTGATCGACCAAGGTAGTTAAATCTTTAATCATAGCACCTGGCCCTAATGGAGATTGAATCAAACCTACACCTTGAATTAACACATCCACTGGCGTATTAGATAATTTCATTGAATTTAGTAATTCAGGAGTTTCTGACCATGTTCCTTGATAGGAAGCCTTTACTTTAATTCCCGTTTCTTCTTCGAAATCAGCAAATATTTCTTCCCATGCTGAAGTTTGCTCATCATTTAAAACATAAGAGAAGAAATACATGGTATTTTCATCCGCTTGTGATTCCTGAACATCAGAACCACAACCGGATAATACCGTTAATAGCAACAAACACGTTAACATCAATGTGATAATTCTTTTCATTTTATCCTCCTTAAATCAATCACAGTAAAGTATATTTTTTCCAGTTATACTATCAAATAAATGAACCATTGATAGATTAATATTAAGATTGACTAGTTGACCGCTCATATATGTATTGCTCATCAAGCTTTAAATGGACATGTACTTCTCCACCCATCATTTCAACAACATCTATTTTTGTTTCTAGACCTTTTTTATCTAAAGATAAATGCGATGGTCTAATGCCTAATTTCACTTCGCAGTCATCGACATTTCTTGTTTTCAATTGTTCGCTCATGTCATGACTCAAAGAGAAAGATTTTCCATTAATGATAATTTCATATCCATCATCTTTTTTCTTTAGCAAAACATTAGGAATGATATTCATCTGTGGCATCCCGATAAAACCGGCTACAAAAAGATTACGAGGCTTATCAAACACTTCTTGAGGAGTTCCTATTTGTTGAATCTCTCCATCTTTCATCACAACAATCCTATCTCCTAAAGTCATAGCCTCAATCTGATCATGAGTGACATAGATGAATGTAGTGTTTACTCTTTGACGAAGTTTAATTATCTCTGCGCGCATTTGATTACGAAGCTTTGCATCAAGATTACTTAAAGGTTCATCCATCAAAAAGACCTTAGGATTACGGACTATAGCTCTACCAATTGCTACTCTTTGACGCTGGCCA
>CALBGK010000237.1 GCA_937893115.1 uncultured Erysipelotrichaceae bacterium
CATCAAAGTGAGATACTCCTTCGCCAATCTCCTCGTCTGGAGTAAATGCTAGCTTGATATCGCCATGTAAGATATTTTTATCTGTGACAAGTTTTTCTACCATATCCATGATGATAGCGACACCGGCCTTGTCATCAGCACCTAAAAGCGATGTGCCATCAGTGACGATGAGGTCACTGCCGATATCTTTTAATAGGCAAGGAAAGACTTCAGGGTCTAGACAAATATTCTTTTCGGCATTTAAAGTTATGACTTGCCCCTTATAATTACGAACTAGTTTTGGGCGAACATTAGATCCATTAAAATCAGGAGCTGTATCCATATGGGCAATAAAACCAATCGTAGGGACATCTTTATCAACATTCTTTTTAATGTGAGCGTAAACGATACAATTTTCTTCATCTAGCTTGCAATCGACATTCAAAGCCTTTAAGTCCTCCACTAACAATCTAGCTAGATTAAATTGTTTACTAGTGCTAGGAACGGTATGACTAGTGGGATCAGATTGCGTATCAATAGTTATATAGCGAACAAATCTTTTAATAATATCCATGTTGAAACCTCCACTACCTATTATAATCTAAAATCCATCCATTAATATTTCTTATGATACAATTAAATTATGATTAAAGCTCTAATATTTGATTTTGATTATACTCTATCTAATCGCAGTATTGCCCTTTATCCCATGCTTAAAGACATAATCAAGAAATACTTGCCTAATCTTGATGAAATCGAAAAAGAAGCTGTTGTTCAAAAGTTGATGTTTCTCGATGAATTTGGAACTAAAAGTCGTAAGTCATCAATTGAATATCTAGCTTCTACTTATCAGCTTGACATCGATGAACTACAAGAAGAATTTAGTGATTTAAGTCTCAGAATGGCCCCATTAACCGTCTTAGATGATGAAGCTATTCCTCTTTTAGAATACCTAAAGAAAGAGACTGACTATAAACTAGCTATCTTAACCAATGGTTATTATGAAAGTCAAAAGCTCAAGATAGATTCAACTGGTATCGCTAAATATTTTGACCACATCATCATGTCAGCAGAGACAGGCTATCAAAAACCAGACAAGCGTGCCTTTGACTATGCCATCGATAAGCTAAAACTAAAGCCTGAAGAATGTCTATATATCGGTGATGTCTTCTTCAATGATATCTTAGGAGCATATAGAGCCGGCATGAAATATGTCCTAGTAAATAATTTTCGCAAGTGGCACTATATGGATGGTATCGATGTGATAGACCACTTATCAATGTTGAAAGAAGTGCTGAAGAAATATGAAGAATAATATTTTTGAATATCTCAAATGGCGTGGCGATTTAAGCTTTGAGGAAGCTCCTTTTAATGAGGTAGATAATCTCATATTTGCCAATTTGACCTACATCCATTTCACTAATACCATCTCGGAAGAAAAAAGTGTTGAAGATGGCATCACACTAGCTCAAGCGTATGAATTATTTAATGCCCAAGATGATGATAAAAAAGTCTATCGTGACGAAAATGATTTACCATTTTTTGAAGCTTTAAGTAAAACTAAACGTTTCAAAGATGTCATCGCTTTCTATCACCAAGAGGAATATGATATAGCTTCAGGCGTCCAATTTGGAGCTACCAGTTATAAGTTAGCTGATAGACTATACTACGTCGCCTTTAGAGGCACAGATAGTGCGGTTGTCGGTTGGAAGGAAGACCTCGACCTCGTCTTTAAGGTCGTTCCTGCCCAGATAAAAGCCAAAGAATATCTTGATGATGTCTCTTCTATCATCGGAGGTAAAATCTATGTCGGCGGTCATTCTAAAGGCGGTAATCTCGCCGTCTATGCCGCTAGTCACTCTAAGCGCAGCACCTATAATAAGATAATTAAAGTATTTAATAATGATGGACCTGGTTTTGATGAGAAAGTTATCAAACATCAAAAGATCGAAAAGATAGTTCCTAAACTTGTCAACTATGTACCTAAGACATCCATCGTCAGTGTTCTCATGGTTTCTTATGGGGAAGAAGTTGTCATTGATAGTTCCAATGTCGGCATTATGCAGCACGACCCCTACTCTTGGCTATTGATGGGCGGCAGTTTCGTCAGAGTCGAAAAAAGAGATCATACTTCAGAATTTGTCAAAAAGACTATCAAATCATGGTTATCTAAGATTGATTATGATAACCGCAAACAATTCATCAACGGCATCTTTGATGTCATCTATGCTTCAGAAGCTACAGAGATAAAGGATATCATACCAAGTATCATCAAAAATTATAAAAAAGTATCCGAAGTCCTAGAGAGCATGGATAAAAAAACCAAAGAATCAATTTCTTTGGTCATTAAAGAATTATGGTCGTCACTAGGTGATTCTATCAGCGAATTAATCTTTAATAAGAATCAAGCTCGCGACGAATAGTCTCAAAGCAGAGGTCTTTTAGTTTCTCTTCATCCATCAGATGATGAGAACCATCACCATATATAATAAGCCGCTTATTATCATGGCTTATTTTTTTATAGTAGCGAACAGAAGTCATATATGATATCATCTATACAATGAAAGATAGTGACAGGACAAGTGATTTTATATATCGCATCTTTACAATTATTGACAACATCCATAAAGACTGGTGTAAAACTTGTCGGTATCTCTACATAGCGCAAGTCGTTGATAGTTGGTTTTTTAAAGATGGATGAAACAGTTGTGAAAGTCATATATTCAAAAGCTGGAGCAATCAAAAAGAGATATTTAATTTCAAATTTGCTGGCAAGATATGTAGCAATGACACCGCCCAT
>CALBGK010000238.1 GCA_937893115.1 uncultured Erysipelotrichaceae bacterium
CACTGACATCATAAGTTGGTAAGACATCCTTAGGATGAGAAGTGTTAGCCTTAGTTTTTTGATTTAAGAAGGCAATGGCTTCATCAGCATTTTTGACATCATTGCGATGTAAATCACTGGCTAGAGCTTTGATATAGCTTCCTATCAGACGATTGTTGCATACCTTAAGGCTATGTTCGACCAAGACATTGACAACATCGATATTGAGATAGTAATTATCTATGAGGTCGCTAATCAAATTCATATCCGCAGGACTTAAAGCCTTGCCACCTTGTAGATTCATGAGGAAAAGTGTACAAGGGACATCATAGTTGCCCTTTTCAATCTTATTAAAGTTTTGATGAACTTGACTGCATAGCTTCTTAAAGCGTGAAAAGTTAAATTCATTTTGATTAGAATTGACCGTATTGCCAATAATGACACGCATCTTATCTTGTGAAATATTAAATACATCCGCATATCTAGCGATTGTATTGAGGATTTCTTTCGTTCTAAACTTTAGTGGCAACAAGATAGGACTAGCTTCATTAAGAAACTTCTTGATGTCAAAATTAGATTTATATTCATCACTCATCTCTAGCTTTTTAATTTGATGGAAGGTATCTTCCTTATCTTGTGACCAATTGATTAATGAGTTGATTTTTAAATGTTTAGTCTCGTTAGTATAGGTACTGAGATTTTCTTTTTGTATATAGAGATTACTATAAAGTTCACTATATCTATTCTTACCTATAGTATCTAAGAGAATGCGCGAAAAGAGTTCATCTTGCAAGAATCTCCTAGTGCTTTTTGGCTCTCTTAAGATGAAAAGATAGTTATCATTTCTAAGGTCATGATAGGTATCTAGTAAGCGATATTCATTAAGTTTCTCAAGACCTAGCACAAAAGAGTCTAAAGTCATATTTAATTGATTTAATAAATCTATGATATGGCCATCATCTTTTATGCGATTTAAAAACAGACAATATATCATCAAAGCATCATTTAATATTAGCGGTTGATACATCAAAAATAATGACTGGTAGTCATCCTTTTTCAAATCATTGATACCTTTTATCTTATAATAATTCTTTCCTAGCATAGACCTCTTCTACCCACATATCAATTTTATCATAAAGCTCTGCAATGGTCTTATCATTATTGATATGTCTATCCGCCTTAGCGATTTTAAGTTTAATATCCATTTGATTGTTTAGGCGTTTAATAATCTCTTCTTTAGAATAAGAACGTTCCTTTAAACGTCTATATAATTCTTTTTCCTTGGTTGATATGACAAGTATCTCATCGAAATATTTATCAAATCCCGCCTCATACATGAGCGGTATCTCACAAAATACTATATCTTCATTGATGCTCATAGTAAGATAAGCATCTAATACTAAAGGATGTATTAAGTTTTCAATCTCTTTTTTAAACGATTCATCATTAAATAATAGTTCGCTCATTCTTAATTTATTGAGATTATCACCATCAAATAATTCTGGATGTATTTCTTTAAGTAGCAGATAACCCTTATTACCCATTTCATACAGTCTACTAACTTCTTCATCAGCATTAAATGTCTTATAGCCTAAATCTTTAAGATGTTTAAGAGCTAGAGATTTACCACTACCAATACTGCCAGTGATGCCTATACGCCTTGTGAGTTTTTGACAATTTGGGCAATAGTAAGTGCCTCGACCGCCAACCTTAATCTTTTTAATTGTTGTTCCACAAATTGGGCAAGGTTTACCTTCTTTTTGATGAACCGATAGTTGAAGCTGAAAGCGACCTGTGACACCTAGAGATGAAGTATAGGACCTGATGGTTGTGCCACCCATCTTAATAGCTTCTGATAGTATTATCTTGATATTATCGATGAGTTTTAATATTGTCTTTTCATCTAGATACTTACCCTTAGTTAAAGGATGAATAAGCGTATTAAAGATAATTTCATCAGCATAGATATTTCCGATACCAGCGACGAAACTCTGATCTAAAAGTATTTCCTTGATGGGTCTATTTTCATCATGAAGATAGTTCTTGACATAGTCTAAATCAAGTCCTTCATCAAAAGGCTCGACACCTAAATTTTTAAAATGAGAAAAATCAGTATCTAATCCAAGCACTTCCATGCGGCCAAATTTGCGCACATCATTATATTCTAGTTGATGATCATCGCTTAAGTGAAAGATGATATGACTATGTTTATTAAATTCTTCGCCCTCTACTTTATAGAAATACTTACCTTCCATGCGTAAGTGTGATACCAAAAAACAATCATCCATCTGAAATAATAAA
Organism: uncultured Erysipelotrichaceae bacterium; assembly: GCA_937893115.1. GTDB lineage: Bacteria > Bacillota_I > Bacilli_A > Erysipelotrichales > Erysipelotrichaceae > CALUZH01. The sequence goes on from CALBGK010000238.1 coordinate 2,281, forward strand.
TATTTCCCTCGACGCACGAACTTTCTAAAATGTTGCCCTATTAAGTGTTTTTTAAATTCTTCAATATTGCCAACGATGATATTGGGATAGAGTATTTCTATATCGATGATTTCATCATCTTTAATCATGCCCTCTAATGTGTTGAGGACGGTTTGTACCTCAGGTAGTTCTGGCATATTACTTCGCCTCGTACCAAGTCTTGCCCATAGCCAACGATGAGCTCAAGGCTACCTTTAATTTATAGGCATTGGCCATTCCATTAGTAATTATTTCTTTCATAATATCAATTTCATCCTCAGCAACATCAAATATCAATTCGTCATGAACTTGTAATATCATCTTAGATTTTAAGTTTTTCTCTTCCATCAAAGCGTCTATTCTAATCATAGCCATCTTAATTAAGTCAGCTGCTGAACCCTGTATAGGTGAATTCATGGCTGCCCTTTTACCAAATTCTTTAGTCATATAGTTAGCATCGTTTATCTCTTTGATATAGCGACGTCTATTCATCATCGTCTTGACATAGCCATTTTCTTTGCAGAATTCTACCTGTTTATCCATATATTCTTTAATCTTTGGATAAGTTCTAAAATATTCTTCGATAAAATGCTTAGCTTCTTTGATATCCGAAATGCCATAGACAACGCCAAAATTTATTGCCTTAGCTTGTCGGCGAATATGACTGTCTACTTCTTCAAAAGGTATATGGAAGACATCCATGGCCGTCTTGGTATGAATATCTATACCCTCATTAAATGCTTCTATCATTCTCTCTTCTTCACTCAAGGAAGCTAAGACGCGAAGTTCTATTTGTGAATAGTCGCTACTGATGAGCACGTGCTTATCACTGACCTTAAAAGCCTTTCTTATCATCTTACTATCTTCATCCTTGACGGATATATTTTGTAAGTTTGGATCATAAGAAGATAGACGACCAGTTTGAGTTATCGTCTGTGAGAAGATGGTATGTATCTTATTATCACTTTGGATATATTTTTTTAATCCTTCAGCATAAGTAGAATAAAGCTTGGAATATTTACGATATTCGATTAAGTCATCAATTATCGGATGATAATTATGTAGTTTCATGAGCACTTCAATCGAGGTGGAATGCTTCTTATTGTCTGGTAGACCCAAATTATCAAATAACACTTCAGCTAATTGCTTAGGTGAATTGAGATTGAATTCAAAACCGGCATAGCCATAGATCTTAAATGCCACCTCATTCATCTTTTCTAGAGCTTCTTGAGCTATATTATCTAAGACGACACTATCGCAGATAATGCCAGCCTTTTCCATTTTTTGTAAGACCTTAATCAAAGGTTTTTCTATCTCGAGATATAATTTCAAAATATCTTTATCGACTAAGTCTTGATAGATATCCTTATATATCTTCTTTAAGCGTAGAGCACAAGTTGACGCATGACTCGCTTGAGCTTTTAAGGACGGCGATAAAGGCTTTTTAATTGTGCCATATAGACTAGGTATATCTTCTATCCTATCCAGGCCAAAATGATCAAAGATACTCTCTAAATTATCGAGATAATTATTATCTAGAAAGGCCATTATCATCATGTCGTCGATAGAGTCGAGATTTAAATCATAGCCTAGGCGCTCTAGATTATGCTTAATAAGTTTCGAATCATAGACTATCTTTTCTTTTTCACTATTTAAAAAGTTTAGAAAGTTTACATCCTTAAGAAAATCATTAAATTCGATATATTCATTCTTTTCACCATTAGAAATAGCTACACCATAGATTTTTCTATCATAATACGAAAACTCATCTGATTCAAAACAGATGGCTGGCTTGTCTTCAAATAAACTAGTACTAACTTCTTTGACGATATCATATTTAATTTCTACTTTAGTCGCTTGATGATTGATTAGTGAATGCATCTCATATTTTTTATAAAATTCATTCAAACCATTGATATCAGCATGTAATTCCAGAGATTCTAATGGAATATCTACCTTAAAATTGGTGATGATGGTCGCTAATTTCTTAGATAAGAAACATTGTTCCTTATCATTGATTAAATATTCTTTTACCTTACCCTTAATCTCATCGATATGTTCATAGATATTATCAACGCTTTCATAGGTCTTTAATAATTTAGTAGCTGTCTTTTGACCGACATTTTTAACACCCTTGATATTGTCACTGCTATCACCCATGAGAGCCTTTAAATCAATAATCTGTTTAGGCTTTAACTCAAATTCTTCATAAAGGCTTTCTTCATTCATAAGAGCCATATCACTGATACCCTTTTTCATGAGATAGACGCTCACATGTCCATCAATGAGTTGTAATAGATCTTTATCACTCGATAAGATGATGACATCGATATCTTGATAGTGATTAGCTAAAGAGCCAATTAAGTCATCAGCCTCGATATCATCTTCTTCTAAATAGATGATAGGATAAGCTTTTAAGTAGTCTCGAACCAAAGAAAATTGCATCACAAGCTCTTGCGGTGTCTCTTTTCTGCCACCCTTATAATCACTAGCTAAATCATGGCGGAAGGTATGCTTGCCCTTGTCAAAACAAACAGCTACATACTTAGGTCCTAGGCTATTAATAGCCTTTTTTAACATATTGGCAAATGCAAAGACGGCATTAGTATAAATGCCGCTTGATGTCTTCATAATATTATTGTAACTTGTGGCATAATATGCTCTAAATAACATAGAGTTGCCATCAACTAGAAGTAATTTTTCTCTATTCATCAGTTAATACACCTTCATTTTCTTCTAAGACCATCTCTTCTGATTCAGCCTCAGCACTTTGTATCTGCTCGGAAGCGATATTTTCTAAAACACTGAGATTTTCATACATTAAAGACATATAGTCTTTATTTTCATTGATTTGCGAAGCAGTTAGAGATGAGATGTTGTATAGATTGATGCGTGTTAAGCCAAGTTCTGAAACTAATTCATCAAATAAGTCAGCCATTTCTGCAGTCATATTAGGCTCATAAGCGATATATTGCACTCCGTCTGCTACTATTCTCTCTTTGATGATTTCAAGCTCCGCCTCGCTTGGCAAAGCTCCATATTTGGATAGACATACTGGATAGATATTAAAACCATAAGCTTTTTGCCAACTGCCGAAATTAGGAGTCATTGAGACAAATTTGATGACTTGATTATTATTCTTAAGCGTATTAGCTAAATTGGCATAGCTAGCATCTAAAGCGATGAGTTCGGCCTCGAGTTGTTCATAGTTGGCTCTAAAGCTTGCAGCTTGCTCAACATAGTTGCTGGCAAGAGCTGTATAGACATCATTAGCCATCGACAACATGCCGATAGGATCAATCCAAATTGATAAATCTAATTCATTAGTATCTATCATATTGAAGACTTCCCCGTCATAATACGGGCTTTCGACATAGGTATCTACCCCATTGACAGTTACTAGTGTATATCTTTTAAAATCATATATCGCATTTAAATTAGATAAGTCAATTTGTTGA
>CALBGK010000239.1 GCA_937893115.1 uncultured Erysipelotrichaceae bacterium
TTTTCTACCTCCCTATTTAGAGTTATCCTAATTTAACAAAAAACCCATAAGGGTTTTTTGTTTTGATACATTAAAGATGTATTATTTAATCTGAATGAATTATAATAGTGATTAGTTAAAGGAGCTTATTATGAATGATTATGTAGTAACTTGTTGTTCAACAATTGATATGAACTTAGATTTTTTTGCTAAGAGGGATATTCCTTTTATTCCATTTAGCTTTCATATGGATGGACAAGAATATGCCGATGACTATGGCAAGAGTATTTCCATCGAAGATTTCTATAAAGCGATGGAAAATGGTGCCATGCCTACAACTTCACAGATTACTATTTATGAATATACATCTTTTTTCGAGCCATTCTTAAAAGAGGGTAAGAGCGTATTACATCTTGCGATGTCTAGCGGAATATCTGGCTCATGTAACTCAGCTATGCAAGCAGCTAGAGACCTCAATGAAAAATACGAAGCCAAAGTAGCTGTAGTCGATTCATTAGCAGCCTCTAGTGGCTATGGTCTATTAGTGACCATGGCTAAAGATAATTATGATAAGGGTATGTCCTTTGAGGAAAATCATAAGTATATTGAAGAACACAAATTAAATGTTCAGCACTGGTTCTTCACTACCGATTTAACAACTTTTATCCGTGGAGGGCGTGTATCTAAGACGGCTGGTTTTGTAGGAACAGCACTTCACTTGTGTCCATTACTTCATGTATCTTATGATGGCAAACTAATTCCGATGGAAAAAATTCGTGGCAAGAAGAAAGTTATCAAACAGATTGTCAATAAAATGGAAGAACTAGCCGACAACGGTTTAGATTATGATGGCTATGTCTATATCTCGAATTCCGCTTGTCTTGAAGACGCTTTAGCAGTAAAAGAAGAGGTGCTAGCCCGTTTTCCTAAAGTTAAAGATGTAGAAATTAATTCTATTGGTACTGTCATCGGTTCACATACCGGTGTAGGTACAGTAGCATTATTCTTTACAGGTCAAAAACGAGTAGACTAAAAGGCGAAATTAATCGCCTTTTTTAATACCATTCATCAATTCGATTAGCTATCTTACTAGCGATATCCATCTTTTGAAAGAAACGATAGAAGATGATGGATAGGGTAGATAAGATGAAAATGGCTAAGAGATTGCTGAAGATTAGATGACTTAGATAAAAGAAATCTCTAGCGACAAAATAAATAGTAAAGATGCCGATAAAGGCAATGACTATTAAGGAAGTTCGAAGGTAATTAAGAGGTTTAGAAATATCATAAAGGACATAGACTAGAGTAAAGAAAGTGATAAAGACGATGATAGTCTGACTGTCATTTAATGGTATGAGTGGGAATATGCGCGAACATAGTTCGACCACCACAATAGAAATGATAATACCTAGAGCTGATGGTATAGCTCTTGATAAGACATTGGCTAAGAAGTTACCCTTGACGATTTCGTAATTTGGTTCAAAGGATAAGATAAAGGAAGGGAAACCTATACATAGAGTAGATAAGAGAGTTAATTGAATAGGACTAAAAGGATATTCCTTGAATAAGAAGATGGCAAGTATTGATAGTCCTATTGATAAGACAGTCTTAGATAAAAATAAGGTAGCTGTTCTTTGGATATTGTTGATAACTCTTCTTCCCTCGTTAACTATTTTATGCATATGACTAAAGTCATTATCTAGTAATACGACATTGGCGACATTTTTAGCACTATCCGCTCCTTCATACATAGCTATTGAGAAATCTGCTTCTTTTAAAGCCATGACATCGTTGACACCGTCGCCAACCATACCGACAGTGTGACCATTTTTTTTGAGATATTCAATCATCATGCACTTTTGGTCAGGATTTACACGACCAAAGATATTATTACAAAGAAGTTTTTCTTTCAATTCTTCATCTGTCAAGTTAGAACAATCCACATAGCGATCAGCCTTAGCGAAATTAACTTTCTTCAGGATATTGGCGACAGTTAAGGCATCATCACCTGAGATGATTTTTAGTTCCACCTTCTGTTTTTCAAAATAGGCCAGGGTCTCTGCAGCATTATTTCTTATCTCATCTTGAATGATCACAAGAGCGATTATTTTACGATTTTTAATTAGGGTCAAGACGCGATTGGCTTTTTCAGCATTAGCTTTTATATCGCTTTCCGCTCTTACATCTTTAAGGGCATCTAAGAATTCATAAG
>CALBGK010000240.1 GCA_937893115.1 uncultured Erysipelotrichaceae bacterium
CTCATACAGCCTAGACAGATCTTAGATACTTCAATATCGGTATTACCTAATTTAGTATATTACATCACTTTTCCTACTGTGTTTGTGCTTATTATATTGCTTAGTCGACACTGTATCAAATAGTCTTACTTAAGAAAAAATGTAATTATGAAAGAAATGAGGGGGAAACAATTATGGATAATTTTATTGATTTATTAAAAAGATTTATTGATGAAATATTAGATATCAGAATACTTTGTAGCTATCGTCATCTTTATCATTGAAATCAAGATCATAACTAATATCAACTCTAAGAATAAGTATATAGAAAAGGCTAAAAAGCTCAATCATGTCATAAAAGCCAAAAGATAAAGATGCATGAATATCGATACACAGATAAAGTAGTGCCACCTTATGAACTAACTCTATATTATCTAAATAATCCCGCTAATACTTTTAGACAAAATGATGTATCTAAAAGACACGACCTAAGATTTATCTCATTAATCGTTCCTATACTCGCTGGTATCATCTGTGGCTTACTACTTGGAATATTTTAAAATCGCTGTAAAATCACAGCGATTCATGTTTTAATCAACATAATATTGAGCTTGGGCGTGCCATAACTCATAATATTTGCCCTTTTCAACTTTAATTAATTCATCGTGACTGCCCTTTTGAATGACAGAACCTTCATCAAAGACAGCTATATCATCACAGAATTTGCATGATGACAAGCGATGAGAGATATAAATGGCCGTCTTATCATTGACTATCTCATTAAACTTACTATATATCTCTGCTTCAGCTATTGGATCTAAAGCAGCGGTAGGTTCATCAAGGATGATAAAAGGTGCATTCTTATACAAGCTTCTAGCGATAGCTATCTTTTGTGCTTCGCCTCCTGAGACATCGACACCGTCGCGATTATAGTCTTTGTATAGATATGTATCTAAGCCTTCTTGCATAGTATCTAATCTGTCCTTAAAACCAGCCTTATTTAGACAATCGATAACTAAATCTCTATCATAGTTAGCACCAGAGGCTACATTTTCTCCTAGCTTTAACGCAAATAGTTTAAAGTCTTGAAAGACAATAGAGAATATCATCATATATTCAAGATAATTATACTTGCGAATATCGATACCATTTAAAAGTATCTCACCTTCGCTTGGATCATATAAGCGACATAATAATTTGATAAAGGTGGTCTTACCACTGCCATTTCTTCCTACTACCGCCAAGCGCTTACCTATTTCAAATTTTAAATTAACATCGCGCAAAGCATAAGTTTCACTATTAGGATATTTAAATGATACATGGCGGAATTCTATCTCATATTGACGGTCACGTCTTTTCTCAATAGTTAAACTGCCCTGATACATCTTATTAGGAATATCTAAAAAGTCATAAACCAGTTCAATAAAAGAGGCATTGTTACGCATATCACCAAGAGTTTCAATTAATTTTGATAGACCATTCGATAATTTGGTGATAGATGCGACATATTGAGTTACAGAACCTAGACCAAAAGCTCCTGCCCAAGCCTTAAGGCAGACAAAAATATAGACAAGAATAGTAAAGATGACAGAGACCATCCTAGAAGCTCCATTATATAGACCAATAGGACCTATACTTAATTTTGCAAATAAGCCCTTAGATTGAAATAAGCTCTCTTTGTTGCGATTAAACTTTTCACATATCTCATCTTGCCTATACATCCTGACATCAGTGGCGACATCTCTTTCGTAACCCAAATGACCAAAAAATCTAAATAAGCGATTACCTAAATTATGTGAATTGGCATATAAGGCCCAATAACTGCCAGCCTTATTAGCTAGAGCTGGAGCAGCATAAGTTACAAATAACATAACGACGATTAAAACGGTGATTAATAAAGGATTATTTAAGATGGTATAGACACCAGCACTTTCTGGAACTCTGCTAGAAAATAAGGATATAGTCAAAGATATACCACCTATCATCGTAAAGATGGCCGAAAGTAAATCCTCGTAGTTATCGATTACCCTAAACAGACCCCAACCACCACCATTTTGATTCTCTCTAATAGTCGAAATTAGTTCATAAGTTTTAGTCTCATCGATATCGATATAATCCATATCTAATAGTTTATCAGCGTAGATTTGTTCAACCTTAAACCATAGTCCTGATTTGTGTCTCTTTCCACTTGTTTAGTAAAGCGGTGATTAAACCTAATATCAAGGCGGTACTTATAGTTAATAAAACTAGGTTATATAGATGATTGATATCTTTGCCTGTCGCTAGTTCGTTGATGATTAAAGCTGAGAGATGGATATTCACAAAAGGAGTCAAAGAAGTCCAAATCACATAGAGAAAACGTGATATTACCATTTGGGGATAGTAGCGATAATAAAGTTTTAAAGCTTTGATATTGAGCTTAATCGTAGAAGACCACGATTTTAATTTCTTATTCTCCATCCTTTAGACCTCCCTTTTGATAATACTTGCTTTGGATAGCATATAACTCTGCATATTTGCCGCCTCTTTTTAGTAGTTCCTCATGACTTCCTTCTTCACTTATCTTCGCCTTGTCAATCAATATGATGCGGTCACAAAATCTAGTTGAAGCCAAGCGATGAGAGATATAAATAGCCGACTTGCCTTCTGTCATCTCATTATACTTTTGATACATCTCTGATTCAGCAATAGGATCTAGAGCAGCTGTCGGCTCATCAAGGACAATAATTGGTGCATCCTTATATAGAGCTCGTGCCAACATTAAGCGTTGCATCTCCCCACCCGATAACATGATGGCATCTTCATAAACTTCTCTATTTAGATAAGTATCATATCTCTTAGATAAAGATTCTATCTTTTTCTTTAAGCCAGCCTTATAGATAGAATCTTTAACTTTATTCATATCTATATCATCTTCACTTTGAGCGCCATTAGTAGCTATGCTGCCTGCTAGTAATGAGAAATTTTGAAAAACAGCCGCAAACATCATATAGTAATCTTTGCGATTATAATCTTTAATATCCTTACCATTTAGCAAAACTCTGCCCTCACTAGGATCAAGTAAACCACAGATGAGTTTAATAAGAGTAGTCTTGCCAGCCCCATTGAGACCAACTACCGCTAATTTCTCACCTCTATGCAAAGTCAGATTGATATTTGCCAATGTGTTGGCGCTAGTATTTGGATATCTAAAAGAGACATTTTCTAATTTGATCTCATATTGTTGACCATTTTCGGGAATTAATCTTTCACCTTCATCAAACTTAAATATTTCTGGATATTCTAAACATTCTCTGACTATAGAAATATCTAAAGATTGTTTGTAGAGAGTGCTAAGACCACTCAAGATGCCACTAACCCACTCTGAGAAGAAACCGACAGCCGTAAAGTATAAGAGAAATTCTGCTACACTGATGCCACTTGTAACAAAGATATTGATCAAATAGATATACGCTACACCATTTCTGAGAAAACTTAAGACTAAATCGATAATTCTAGCCCAAATATAGATCCCTTCAGATTTATTATGAAAAGCTACATAGGCATCCATGGTCTTGTTGAATAATTCTTCTATCCATGATCTAAGACCGAAAATCCTAATATCCTTAGCTGCGCTTCTATCTCTTGATTGACTCAAGATATACATCATCCGTTTTTCATACATAGCTTCTTCTTCACGATGTCGATACACGATGTCGATAGCCATAAGTATTAAGATAATTACTGATAAAGTAAGAAACTAAAGTAGTTAGTATGACGATGACGATAAGGATTGGTTCAACATTCATCAAAAGAAAGACATAGATGATAAAACCTAGGATATTACTAATTAAATCAGTTAAAGTAGTCCAGATAGCTTCAGTAGCTGAGCGATTAGAATTAGTGCACTCTCCCGCTTTAGCTAAAAGCCCTTGAAACTTCTCATCATTTAAGTTGGGATATGATGTTGTTGCTGCCTTTCTATTTATAAGATTGATAATTTCACTACGAACACTAATTCTTCCATATAAGACATTAGAATCGATATAAGCTGATAATCCTGAGGCAATTAATAATCCTAGACCAAATATGATTATTGTCAATAATAATTCTTCTATCGATGCATGTCTTTCAAGCACCGATAAAATGCTAGGTGATATATAGAGATTGATAATATTTAATAATACGACCATCAAGGCACTTAAAAGACTTAATACTATAGCCTTCTTCTCCTTACAAGTCCATGCTAATTTAATCATGAAAGAAGAGTTTTGCCACATATTATATTTAGGTTTTTGTTCATTTTCTTTCATCATCCACACTTCCTTTCACAAGACATTTATATCATAAAAATCGTCCCACATTGATAAACGGGGACGAATCGTCAGATTTTGGTGATGAATTACATTATCATTATTATATCTGTGGTAAAAGTATTTCGGTTGTAAAGGCACCATCTTCGCTATTTCTATTGATATATCCATCGAGTCTTTCAACTATGGCATCGATGCGCATTAAACCAAAGCCATGGCCTTCACCCTTAGTAGAAATAAAACGATTGTTGACCTTCTTCATTTTTTTACTAGCTGTAAAATTAGTAAAAGAGATATATAGTTGGCTGCCACGCATATCCATATAAACACGAATAACTCTTTGATCTTCTTCTAATTTAATGCTAGCTTCAATAGCGTTATCAAATAGATTGCCGATGATGCAACAAAGATCTATCTCTGATGATTTGAGCTTAATTGGAATATGGGCATCAGCATATACTTTAATTCCCTTAGTTTTAGCTAAAGAAATCTTTGAATTCAAGATGGCATCAGTCATGGCATTACCAGTCTTTATGACAGTATCCACTGTAGCTAAATCATCATCTAATAAATCGAGATAATGTTTAATGGCTTCTAGGTCACCATTAGCAGCATAGGCCTTCATCGTCTGAATATGATTTCGATAATCATGTCGCCAACCACGAATCTGCCTATACATATTATCTACTTCATGATAATGTGTTTTGATGAGGTCTTGTTGGTAAGCGGCGATTTCTTTATCTATTTTCTTCGCAAATAATTTCATGGTCTCACTCCATATTGATGATGGCTCTATTAATACCTTCATAAGCTCCTCTTGGAAGAGCTATGGTAGTACCATCTTTCAGTTTTATTTCACTTCTAGTTACACGATTAATATAAGTAATATTAATGATGACCGAGCGTCCTGCTCGATAAAATCGTTCATCTAAATCTTTCTCTAGTTCATGAAGTGACATCTTAAAAGTGCTATCACTTGTGGAATGAATGGTGATGTAATTGCCATGCACATCGACATAGCGAATCTGATAGATAGGAATTCTTAACATCTCACCACCACTTTCAATAGTTAATACTTTCTCATTTTTAGTCAGTTTATCTATAGCTCTATCAAG
>CALBGK010000241.1 GCA_937893115.1 uncultured Erysipelotrichaceae bacterium
CATAACGTTTATTTTTAATATCTTCTTCTAGCTGTGGCATATCATAAGACTTAGTATCTTCTTCTCTTGAATAAGTAAAGGCTCCTAAAGAATCAAAGCGTAATTCTTTAATTAAATCGATAGTGTCATTAAAACTATCTTCATCTTCATAAGGAAAACCGACGATGATAGTCGTACGTATTATCGCATCTTTAAAATAATCTCTTATCTTATTGACCTTTTTCTTAATCAGTTCGACACTGCCCCTTCTATTCATGAGCTTTAGTAAACGATCATTACCATATTGAATAGGTATATCAAAGTAAGGGATGACACGTTTCAAACCCTTCATCACTTCTAGTAAATCGTCTTCTATCTCATCAGGATACATATAAAGAACTCTTATCCAAGTAAAAGGAATCTTATCTAATTCCACCAATAATTCTTTTAAGGCGAAATGACCATATAAGTCTTTACCATAATAAGTAGTATCTTGAGCTACCACATTGAGTTCCTTAACACCTAAAGAATATAGTCTTAGAGCTTCTTTGACTAAGTCTTCAATCGGATAAGAGACACAATTACCTCTAATTAATGGAATAGCACAATATGAACAACGATTATCACAACCATCAGATATCTTTAGATAAGCGTAGAAGTTATTAGTAATCATCTTTCTGTTTTCTTTATATGATGCATCAAAAATATGATTCAATAATTCTTTCAATAAGATATGCAATTTTGGATAGTCATGAATGGGTACAAAGAGGTCCACTTCTTTAAATTCCTCTTTACATTCACTGAGATAGCGTTCGACAAAACAACCACAGACTATTAATTTCTTTAAATTCTGTTTCTTATATTCAGCCATCTCCAAAATAGTATCTATTGCTTCTTTTTTAGCATCTAAGATAAAACCGCAAGTATTGATGACAATAATATCGCATTTTGATGGATCACTTTCAAATTCAAAAGTTCCGTCATCAAATAGACCGATGATGTATTCGCTATCCACTAAATTTTTACTACAACCTAATGATACAAAACCTACTTTCAAAATCTAATCCTCTTTAAACTTTCTCTCGCAATTAAACCAGTCAATACGCCTGTAGCTACCGATGATATGACAAGGATAGGTAGTAAAGCGATGATATTGACTTGATTATATAGAATCATGACCATGACCACTTGGCCAAAGCTATGGAAGATAGCCGACATAATAGATGTGAACAAAAGTGATGTCTTTAGCTTATGAAAGACGATGATGGC
>CALBGK010000242.1 GCA_937893115.1 uncultured Erysipelotrichaceae bacterium
AGCATAGACTATGAAAATGTTAAAAGAGAGACAGCTATTCAGGGTAAGTATTTAATCATCAATATCTATCCTTATGAGCATCAATATTATCATAGCAGTCATAAAAAATTAGACATTGTATACGAGGATGAATTGTTTCTTATAGTTAATAAGCCTAGTGGAATTATTGTACTCAGTGATGGTCAAGATAATGAGAATCTGACTTCTGTTGTATCGACTTATTATCACGATATTGATAATGTATATTTTGAGGCTAATCCCATCCATCGGCTCGATAAAAATACTAGTGGCCTGGTCATGTATTCTAAAAGCATTGTCTTTCAAGCATTGCTCGACAAGATGTTAGAAAAAAAGATGATCAGGAGAACATATCTAGCTTATGTCTTTGGCAAGATAAATAAGAATACAAATTTTGAAATAGATAAGGCCATTGGCAAGGACAGACACAATGCTAATAAAATGGTCATCAATCCCAAAGGACAAAAAGCAATTACAAAAGTGAATAGTTTAGGTTTTAGTGACAAGGGATATACGATACTGAATTGCCGTCTACTGACAGGAAGAACCCATCAGATCAGGGTGCATTTGGCATCAGAAGGATATCCTATATTGAACGATGACCTCTACGGCAAGCCTTCATCGCTTATGAAAGATATGGGCCTATTGGCTTATAGATTATCTTTCTTTCACCCTTTAAAAGAAGAAATGACCGAAGTAGAATTAGGATTAAAGGGTGATTTTAAACGTCTCTATGAGGAAGTAGTAGATGCAGAAGACTAATGTTATGAGGTTATTAGATAAGGCGCACATCGAATACAAAGTTTTTAATTACGAATTATCTATGGACGACTTTGATGGCATTAAGGTGGCCGAGATATTGAATTTAGATCCGAATAAATGTTTCAAGACCCTGTCATTAAAGGCAGATAAAGATTTATATATCTTGTGTATTCCTGTCAATAAGAAGATAGATTTAAAAAAGGGTGCTGCTAATATCGGTGTCAAACATCTGGAGATGATACATGTGAAGGACCTGCTTAAAGAAGTGGGTTATCAAAGAGGTGAGACATCACCAATAGGCATCACTAAAAGACATAAGGTCTACTTTGATTCATCGATATTAAACTATGAAGATGTCGAGATATCTGGCGGGAAAATGGGCGTTTCTATCATGCTAAAAAGGGATGATCTGATTGCGTATACTAAAGCTGAAATTAGTGATTTGTGCAGGGAGGAAGAATGAAGAAAGCTGTATTGTTTGATTTGGATGGCACATTATTGCCGATGCCTAGCCAAGAAGAATTTGTGAAAATCTACTTTGGCGAATTAGTTAAAAAGAGAAACTATGATCCTGAAAGACTGATCGATACGGTATGGAAGGGTACCAAGGCCATGGTCTTAAATGATGGTTCTAAGACTAATGAAGAAGTGTTTTGGGGAGTATTTACTAGTGAACTAGGAGATATCATCGAAGACTTTGACGATTTAAAAGAGGCATATAATGACTTCTATGATAATGAATTCAATAAGGCTAGAGTAGCTACTTACCCTAATGAAAATGCCAAGAAATTGGTTGAGCATCTGAAAGCTAGA
>CALBGK010000243.1 GCA_937893115.1 uncultured Erysipelotrichaceae bacterium
CATCACAGTTTAATTCTTTAGCTCTTTTAATCAATAAATCATAGTTTCTAAAACTCACATAGTGATGGCCATGTATCAATAATATCCGATGATTAAGGATATTGATGATGCGATGATCAGGCAAGTGGCCATAATCGTTATTGCCTTTGACACTGACAAAAGGCCTCAATAAAGCTGGATTTAATTCAGAATCACCACAATGAAGATAATAATCTCCATCTTGATGCTCCATAGCTATATCTTTGATGACCTTTAGATTGCTGTGATTATCCGATACTAGTACTATCTTCATAAAACTTATATTCAACCTTCACATGTCTTTGGAGATATTTTTCTAAATTATCATCCTTTTTTAAATCGATGAGAACTTTTCCATCATTATCATCAGAAAGAAAAGAATAAGTTAGATCATTAGAATCATATATAGGAACATTAAAAATATTTTGAAAAATATTTATAACGGCTGGATAATGCGTGCAAGCCAAGATTACTGCATCGACATCTTTTATGCCTGATAATTCTTTATGAATGTAGCTATCAATTTCTTTAATATCATGATAATCTTCAATCATACTCGCTAATTTGCTCAAAGGCTTAGAGAAAGGAACATACCCTTTTTTAATTAATAATTCAGCATATCTTCCCTTTTCTATCGTCTTGTCAGTTCCTAGAATCAATATATTAGAGCCTGAAGCTAAATCAATTTGTCCTATGGTCGAAGAGATGATATCATGAATCTTAATAGTCTTATAAGAAGTAAAATCAATGGTCGAACATAGCGTGTTACAAGCTATAATCAGGTCCGAACAATTCTTAGTCAAGAAATAATCGTAATTGCGATTAAAAATCTCAATTAATTCCTCGTCGGATTTAGTACCAAAAGGTGCATGTTCACGATCGGCATGATATAAAAATGTCTGATGAGGATATTTTTTAGCTAGTTTTTCTAGTAGTAATATTCCTCCTAAACCTGAATCAAATACGCCTATCATCTAATCGCCTCTTTCAATGAGATATTCAAGTTATGCATCTCATTAGCTAAATCAATACCGACATAACGGAAATGATTTAAACGAGGATATTTATTTGTTACCGCTTGCGTATTAGCTGTATAGGTCTGTACAAAGCCATATTCATATGCATGTTCCAAGAGCCACTCATATTGAGGAGCGTCTTCGATATTTGTATATCCATAAAAGCTGATATCGATGGCTAGACCCAGTTGATGTTCACTGTGCCCTGGATAGTCGACATAAGATAGATAATCATCAGGGTGTTCACTTTGAATAGTTTCAAATAATTCTACTTGATCATCATAAGAGACATAGGCCTCTTCGATAATCAAACCTCCACTTTCACCACCATATTCATTAGCCAAGTCAGTACACATTTGTTCGTAGTGTGCAGCAGCATTAGACTTCAATAAGAAGCTTTGACCAAATGTGCCAAGATTTAATTCTACTAAGTCATAAGGAACACGAGTAGACATAGTTAAGCCGTCATCTAGATAAGCCCTATCACTTTCTGGATTATTAATAATTGTAGAGCCAGGA
>CALBGK010000244.1 GCA_937893115.1 uncultured Erysipelotrichaceae bacterium
CTATGCCCTAGGAAATTATAAGAGCTCTACTAAGTCGATAAGAGCTATGATCGATTATGAAGAGGCAGAAATAAATGAAAATGAGATATTGGAAGACAGTGATCAAGTTTATCTCTCGGGAGCTATGATGGAGGCTGAAGACAGTATCAGGTCATATAGCATTAAACTTAATGAAAGCATGACAGATTCTGATTATCAGTTTTTCAGATCGCAGATGATTTTCAGCTTGCTGATGTCAGGAATGGGAATGGTAGTTGCTTATTTTGTCAGCAAGAAGATACTTTACCCTATCACAAGACTTGCAGAAGATGTTGAGAATATCACTGATGTCGATAATGTAAAGCCTTTGGTTATATATAATGAGAAGGATGAAATAGGCAAGCTGACAAAAAGTTTTAATGAATTGATCAAAAGAACAAATGAATATACATCTAAACAAAAGCTTTTTGCCTCAAATGTTGCTCATGAATTAAAAACTCCTCTTGCAATAATGAAGGGTTCCTTGCAGTTGATTGATGAAAATTCTAGCATCGAAGAATATGAAGAAGTTTATAGGATGCAAGATAAAAATATTGATAGATTAAACAACATTATCAATAATTTGCTGGTTGTAAAGGAGAACAACATCGTTTTAAAAAAGATCAGGATAGATGAAGTGGTAAGAAGCGTCATCTCTGAGCAAAAGAAATTAATAGCTGAAAAGAATATCGAAGTGCATCTTTGCTTAGATAAAGTGACGCTGGAAACCAATGAGGACTTAATGTATAGACTGATATCCAATCTGGTGTCCAATGCTACAAAATACAATAAACAAAACGGTGATATATTTATTGAATTAGATGATGAGAGATTGGTCGTGCGTGATAGCGGAATAGGCATGGAAGAGAAGTATCTTGATGATATCTTTGAACCCTTGTTTTGTGTCGATAAGTCCCGAAGTAGAGATCTGGGCGGCTCTGGTCTGGGGTTGTCGATTGTTAAAGATATCTGTAGCAGTTTGGGATATGATATAGATGTACACAGTAAATTATCTTATGGTAGTGAATTTATCATTACATTTCACAAAGATATAAATTAGCGGAAAGTAGAGGTTATAGGATATGAGTGAAAAAGATTTTTTAAGCCAGTTCTCCGATGAGAATAAAAAACCAGACAGTTTCAAGGAAGAAGAAAGAATACCTATTCAAAAAGACAGAAAACCGATCAAACCATGGATGATCATCGTTCCTATCGTGACATTATTGGTTTTAGGCGTAATAGTGTGGTTCTTATTTTTAAGACCTAATATTGAAGTGCCAGACTTCATTGGTAAGACCAAGGAAGATGTTGCCCAATGGGTGACCCAACAGAACATTACCAAGACCGGTATCGTCTTTAATGAAGAGTATTCTTTTGAATATGATAAAGGTCAGATCATGGAACAATCGGTCGATGCAGGCACAAAAGTCAAAAAAGATGCCAAGATCACTTTCAAATTATCTTTAGGTGCTGATCCCGATGAGAAAATAGTTTTTCCTGATGTCATGAATATGAACCAAGATGAATTGAACACTTGGAAAGAAGAGAATAAATGATTAAATACAACTTATAGTAGTGACGTTGAGACGGGAAAGACAATAAGTTTTAGTTTCAGAGGTTGTGATGCTGATACATTTACCCGTGGATGCACATTAAATATCTCGGTTTCTAAGGGTCCTGCTCCAGCTGGTACGGTACAGATCACTGATTTTAAAAATAGTTCATTGGCTTCTGTTGAGACCTGGGCCCAAACCAATAAGATTACTCTGGATATCAAACATGTTTTCGATGACAATATCGCTTCTGGCTCGGTAATATCGACTTCACCTGAATCAGGGAAGACCATCAAGGAAGGCGAGACATTGACTGTTATCGTATCACAGGGAAAAGGTGTTAAAGTTCCTGATTTTACTAAAATGGCCAATAAAGAAATCGATAAGTGGTTAGAAGATAATGCTAATTATGTCAATGTGACAAAGAAATATTTCAATAAGACCGGTTATGTCGTATCACAGAGCGTCAAGACAGGCGGCATGATAGGTACAGAGGATAAATTAGATATCACTTTAAATTTGGGAAATAGTTTCTACCTTGAAGATCTTAACTTGACAGTTAGCCAAATTATTGGCATGCAATATGACAAATTGGTCGATTGGACCAATAACAATCGCTATTTGGGTATCGATGCATATGCTGGTCAATGGGGCGAGAATACTTCGGTATATTCTGAGAGCCATGGTAAAGGAGAAATTGTTTCAATAGAATGCAGCGGTTATTCTGATGGCAAGATATATGATTGTGATGGCCGTTTGCCTTTGGATGTTCGTTTCAGCGTCGTAGTATCAAAAGGTCTGGTCAAAGAAGTGGATATTTCTAAAGCTGTCAATAAAGATGATACTTATAATGTAGCCAAACTTACAGCTATTCTGTCAGAAGCGGGAATTACTTTCCAAAATAATGCCAATGGTTTGACATGCGAACTATATATCAATGGTAAACAAATAAAGAATAGTGAGAGCGTCATCAGGGTCATTCTTGAAGAAGACACCGTTATCCTCAAAGGCTCATCGGTAGGCATCCCAGAACCAACGAGCACACCTACTGCGGAAACTGAATAAATGAAAGAAAGGGAAAGAGTATGAATTTCTTTAATCGAGCTATTAAAAATGTAACGAGAAAATGGTCGAAATCTGTCTTGTTACTGATTACATTTCTGGTTATCGGAAATTTCGTCATCGTCGGCCTAGGAATATCACAAGCAGCAAATGATGCTAAGACCATCACTAGGCAGAAGATGCGTGCCGTAGTTACTATGTCTGTTGATTATGAGGCTGTAGATGAATATGTAAACAACCTTACCGATCAGGATGAAATAGATGAATTTTATAAAAAATATCCTAGCGTGACTGTCGAAGATGTTCGCACTATATTGCAAGATCCAAGGGTCAAGACAGCGAATGCTACTCAATTCCAGACTGCTTACCAAGTGCCAAATTCTGCTGTTGATTTTGTTCATTTGAATAATTCGGCAGAAAACAATAATGGTGGTGGTCAGAGTTGCTATATTGATACCAATGGAGAAGAAATTTGTACTGAATACCAACAACCGGTATTTGGTATCAAAACAAATTACTTCCCTAGCATGATAGAAATCGAAGATAATGAGTTCAAGATCATCGACGGTCGTTTCTACAGTCAAGAGGATATCGATAATTACAAGAATGTAGTGTTAGTATCAGAAGCCTTTGCAAAATTGAATAATTTATCAGTTGGCGATCACTTTGAAATAACCATGTATGATAGCAATTCTTTAAATAATGGTTATTTGAGCCAGTACAATATCACTCAAGAAGACACTATTTTAGATCTTGAAGTAATTGTTATTTAT
>CALBGK010000245.1 GCA_937893115.1 uncultured Erysipelotrichaceae bacterium
GATAGTACCATTTTTATCCTTCATCAAGTAACAACCTGGTCTTTTAGGAAGCGTCAATAATTTATCTTTTAAATTCATGTTTGTAATTCAACTATCGTAATAGCTGAACCTCCATCATCATAATTAGCTAAGTGATAGTTCTTCACAAAGCTCAACTTTTTTAATTTATCATGTACAGCCATCTTTAGACGCCCTGTACCTATGCCATGAACAATTCTCACGCTAGTCATTTTAGCGGCATAGGCATCATCGAGATATTTCTCTAAAAGTGGCATAGCTTCTTCAATGCGCATACCAACTAGTACTAGTTCTCTATTAACTCTAGCCTTTTTGACTTTAGGTTTGTATTCAGAGACTTGTCTACGCTTCGGCATCTTAGTCAAAGAATTTAGTTTAGTCTTAATCTTGATGCCATTGATATTGACGCTGGCATTATTACCACTAATCTCTATGACTTCACCGATCTGTTCAGAATCCTTGATTCTGACATTGTCTCCTACTTCAATCTTATCCTCTTTGGTTTCAACCGGTTCTTCTTCGCGCAAGCTATCTAGCTCTTTGATTAGTTTTGTCTTATTTATCTTGGATTCATTATTAGCTAGTCTATTAATTTCTTCTATTTTTTCATCAAGATATGTATTTATTTTTTCTTTATATTCTTCTAAGATACTTTGTTTGCTTGATTCAATAGCTTGTAACTTCTTTTCATAGTCAACCTTAATCTTATAACTATCCATAAGCTTTTGATTTAATTCTTCATTCAAAATCTTATTATGACTAATCTCTTCTTCCAAAGCTTTGAGCAATTTCTCTTGGGCAGTCGCATTATTTTTGATATACTCATTTGCTTTATTGACCAATTCTTTATCATCTAAGTAGTAGGAAGCTATCTTTAAGGCATTAGAAGAGCCAACAGAATTTTCGATGTAGTGATAAGTCGGTATGAGTTTTTCTTCATCAAAACTTACAGCTGAGACAAGAATTGCATCATTGTGCATGGCAAAATTCTTTAATTCGTCAAAGTGAGTAGTCAAGACAAAATTACAATGGATAGAAAGCAATTTCTCGACGATGGCAATAGATAAGGCTTGAGCTTGTTTAGGCTCAGTGCCATTGCCTAATTCATCGATTAATACCAGTGATCGACTAGTGATATGATTTAAAATCTCATTTAGTTTAACAAGTTGAGAAGAGAAAGTACTGAGTGAACTCTCTAAGGATTGATTGTCATCGATATCGACATAAATGCCATCATAGATAGGCACAATAGCCTTAGAACCAATAATCGGTATACCAAGATAGCTCATCAAAACAGATAAACCTATTAGTTTTAAAGATACCGTCTTACCACCAGTATTAGCACCACTGATTAATATACCTGCATATTCATCTTTAAGTTCGTAAGTGTTGGCCACTACCTTTTTGATATCGATTAAAGGATGGCATACTTCTTCTAGTAACAAATATCTATCGTTTGTAATATCAGCTAAAACTCCATCATGACTTATACCATATTGAGCTTTCGCAAAAATGACATCTAATAAAGTTAGAGTTTCAAAATTAGATTCATATAAATTAGCGACAGTTGAGATGAGATAAGATGCACTGACTAGTATCTTTTCTATCTCTTCTTCTTTTTTTATATTTATTTCTATCTTGGCATTATTTAAATCGACAAATTCTTTAGGCTCGACATAAGAAGCTTGTCCAGAGGACGATGAGCCATGTAAGAATCCTTCATATTTATACTTATCAGAATTCTTTAAAAGGAAAGAAAGTCTATCATCACGATAAAAGATATTATCTTCTTGTAAAGAAGTAGCATATTTGTCCATGAAAGACTTCGCTCTTGCATTCAATTCTTGTGATATCTTGGTTTCTTCTTCATAGAGACTAGTTAATTTAGCACTGGCATTTTTACTAATCTTGCCATTGATATCGATGATATTATCAATTTTATTGAAGACATTGTAATCGATATTGATAGAATCTGTATATTCTTTTAAGATATCTAATTCTTCTATCTTATCAAAGGTCTTTTTAATCCTTAGGCATGTTTTATGGAAATTTAGACAAGCTAAAAGTTCAAAAGGACTTAAGGCTTGACCTTTTGTAGTCTTATATAAGTATGCTCTAACATCTTCAATGCCATAAAAATTAATACTATATTCTTTCTTTAGAAGTTTCATCGCCTCACTTGTCATATCGATATTACGACGTATCATCAAAGGATTGTAGTCAACTACACTACCCATAATAGCTGTATGTGAGGCTTCAAAATTGGCATTTTGAGCAACAATAGCTAATACTTCTTTTAGTTCTAAGCCATCATATCTTAAATTATTCATGAATGATACCCTGCTCTCGCATCCAAATCACAAAGGCTGCTCTAGCTTCATCTATGTCTCCAAATTCATTAGCAGCTTCTTCTAATAAGCCATCGCCAATATGTTCACCAATGAAGACCAAGACCTCATTAGAAAGATTATTTACATGTTTAATGAGAGTGTTCTCTTTAACTTCTTGGCCATTGACAAAATATGGCATTGATAGTAATACCGAGAAGATCAAAACCCATATTGTCGCATTAATTAAGCCAAAAACTGAACCCAGTAGACGATTGAAGAAACCGATGATAGGCAATTTAGAAATCGATTTAAATATCGATAATAATAGACCAATAATTATTCTGACAATAATTAAGACGATTAAAAACCAGATGACAGTATTTAAGATTGGCACAAACATCTCAGCCATGAGTTCTTCGCCGATATTCTGCAAGGATTGTACCTCAAAGATAGGAAAATGCTCAGCGAGAATCGGTGAGATAAACCAAGAGATAAAAAACGATAAGACAAAGCCTAAAAAGCTTAGTAATTCATATAAAAAACCCTTGTGATACGCTTGAATGATTAAGAATATATATAAAACTATAATTAGAATATTGATAACGATAAATAATGATGATGGAACTGTCATGATATGTCACCCTCCCTTCACAATTGTAAAAGAAGCAATTTATTTTCGCAATATTTGTGTTAAGATGATTCCATGAATACTTTTAGTTTAAAATTAACCGATGAACAGATAGATAAATTAAAAAAGTCCTTTAAAGATGCTGAAGCGATAAGTAATAATGAATATATAGATAAATTATATAAACTGAGTGATTGTACAATCAGCATTTATACTAATAATAAAGTGGTCTTTCAAGGAAAGGATGCCTTTATCTACGCTAGCTCGTTTATACCTAAAAAAAATATCGATATGGCTGGATCTGATGAAGTTGGAACCGGTGATTACTTTGGCCCAGTATGCGTTGTTGCCTGCATTGTCCAAATCAAAGATTATGATTGGTTGAACAAATATCAAATCGTCGATTCTAAGAAATTATCTGATGAAAAAATCTTAGATCTTGCACCTATCCTCATGAACAAGCTACCCTACTCATTACTGATATTAGATAATGAAAAATATAATGAGATCCAAAAGACTAATCACATGGTTCAAATCAAAACTAAGATGCACAATCAAGCCTATATCAATTTAATCCATAAGGGATATAGACTGCCTAAGGCTTGTTATGTTGATCAATTTGTAGCTAAGGATACTTACTTTAAATATCTCTTGAATGAAAAAGAAGTCTTTCACGATTTGATATTTGAAACTAAGGCTGAAGATAAATATATCGCAGTCGCTTGTGCTTCAATTATCGCTCGCTATGCCTTTATTAAATCGATGGATAAATTATCAATGACTTATGATATGAATTTTCATAAAGGAGCTGGTAGTTTGGTTGATGAAGACGCCAAGGCCTTTGTGAAAAGATATGGCTATGATGCACTTAAAAAAGTAGCCAAATTACATTTCAAAAATACCGAAAAAATCAAGAATTAAAAAGCTATAGAAATTTCAAATCTATAGCTTTTTATTAATCCTAATTTGATTTATTAGCGTTTTTAACGATGACATCGTGTGCTCCACCTTCAACAATAGAAGTAGAAGAAACTAGTGTAAGTGTAGCTTTTTCTTGGAATTCTTTAATTGTCAAGGCACCACAGTTACACATTGTCGATTTAATCTTAGCTGTGGTGATAGCGACATTATCTTTTAAAAGACCAGCATATGGAACATATGAATCGACACCTTCTTCAAAAGATAATTTCTTTTGGCCACCTAAGTCATATCTTTGCCAATTTCGAGCACGGTTAGAACCTTCGCCCCAATACTCTTTATAATATGATCCATTAATCATAACTTTATCTGTAGGTGATTCTTCAAAACGTGAGAAGTAACGACCTAACATTACAAAGTCAGCACCCATGGCCAGAGCTAGGGAAATATGATGGTCAAAGACGATACCTCCATCAGAACAGATAGGTACATAGATGCCTGTCTTTTCAAAATATTCATCGCGAGCCTTAGCAACATCGATAACTGCAGTAGCTTGACCACGACCTATACCTTTAGTTTCACGAGTGATACAGATAGAACCACCACCGATACCAATCTTGATGAAGTCGGCTCCAGCATCCGCTAAGAAACGGAAACCATCTCCATCT
>CALBGK010000246.1 GCA_937893115.1 uncultured Erysipelotrichaceae bacterium
GGGAAACAAGACTACTAGTGCCCAAAAGGTCAAAAAGATATATTTCAAAAAGTCTAGTATCTTTTTCTTCTTCGCTTCTTTCAATACTAAATTTTCATAAGTACTCTTTTCCATGATCCACCCCTAGTAATGTACATGTTTTTTTGAAACAATCAGATTGATACAAGTAATAGTAAGCACGATGACAAATAGAATGATGGCTGCAGCAGAGGCATAAGATGGATATCCTCCCGCCGTTCCATATAACGTGTCATAGATATATCCAACGATGGTATTCATCTCGGCAGCGTTTAAGTTGGTACCAAATAGAGCGACAGCATCAGAGTATGCCTTAAAGGCACCGATAAAGCCTGTGATGACAAGATAAAATATCATTGGCGATATCATCGGTAAAGTAATCTTAAAGAAGGTTCTAAACTTACCAGTACCATCTATTTTAGCGGCACTATAGTAGTCTTCATTAACTGAAGCTAGAGCACTAGTCAAGATAAGTATCTTAAAGGGCATGACAACCCATATCGTATAAATACATAGCACTAACATCTTGGCCCAATATGGTCCATCAATAAAATCGATAGGACTGATGCCAAAGATGCCAAGAAGCATATTCACAAAACCATCGGTATAAGCAGTCGGTTTAAATAAAATCATAAATACGAGACCTACTGCCAAAGTATTAGTTATATATGGTAAAAAATATATCGTTTGAAATAATTCGCGCAATTTAGAAATCGAACTAAGCGCTAAAGATATCAAAAGTGAAAAGATGGTTGATAATGGCACAGTAATGAATACCAAGATAAAAGTATTCTTTAAAGCTTGAATAAAATATGGGTCGTGAAGGACATATTCATAGTTGTATAGTCCTACCCCAAAATAACTTTGTGAGGCAGAATTATAACCCTCCTCAAAAGAATAGACAAAGACATCTATCAGAGGATAAATCATAAAAAAGCCTAAAAATATAATAGCTGGTAAGAGATATAGCCAAGCTTTTTTATTATTGCTTTCCATGGTCTACCTCAAAATAAATTCTCGATTCATCGCTTATATTAAATAAGAAGACCTTATGAGGCTTTAGATCAAAGGATACGATACCATCTTTATTAGAAACGACAGTATCGGAAGGAATGATGGCTCTTACAGTATCGCTCTCGGATCCATCATGCGCAAATATGATACTCTTATCGCGACCCATGACTTCTTCATGAATAAGTTTAGTCTTTAAGCGGCCACTTTCCTCTAGTATGAAGGCTTCAGGCCTTATACCGACATAAACTTCTTGGTCTTTGATACCTTTGACATCTAAAACACCATCTTCACCAAGATATAATATTTCATCTTTGATATAGCCTTTAAATACATTGATTGGCGGATTACCTAAGAATTTAGCGACAAAGAGATTTTCTGGATTGTCATAAACTTCTTGCGGTCTTCCTATCTGCATGACTAAACCGTCCTTCATAACGATGATGTGGTCACAGATACTCATCGCCTCATCTTGGTCATGAGTGACAAAGATAGTTGTGATACCAGTCTTCTTTTGTATTCTTCTAATCTCTTCTCTTGTCTTTAGACGCAAACGAGCATCTAAGTTAGATAAAGGTTCATCTAAAAGTAAAACACTAGGCATCTTTACTAGAGCTCTAGCGATAGCTACACGCTGTTGTTGCCCACCAGATAGCTCATTAGGTTTTCTATCCATGAGTTCTTCTATCTGTACAAGTTTAGCTACTTCTAAGGCCTTACTGTTCATCTCTTCCTTAGTTAGTTTATCTTTGCCTTTAAGATTGCCCAAAGGGAATACGATATTCTCTCTTACTGTCATATGAGGATAGAGGGCATAGTTTTGAAAGACTAGACCTACTCCTCGATGCTCAGGCGCTAAATAAGTGACATCATTATCCCCGAAATAGATTTTGCCACTGTCTACTGTCAATAGACCACATATCAAATTGAGCGTTGTACTCTTACCACATCCTGACGGACCTAGTAAACCGATGAGTTTTCCATCAGGTATGGTAAAAGTAAAATCATTGACGGCGATAATATCATCTTTCTTCTTATCGCGATTTTTAAACTTCTTCGTTACATGTTCCAAAACAACTTCCATACTCAACCCCTCTTTTTCTCATTATATTTTTCACCTAAATCAGCATAACGTCTAGTTATCCAAGCACAGATACCATCTAGTCCTGGATAGATGAGACGCTCAGAGATATTGATATAATCCAGTTTATCTCTAATCTCTAGTTTGACCTCCTTAGGAATGATCAATTTATATAGACTGGTGTTATTAAAATCAATCAAGTCTTCAATCGAATATTCTCTTTTTGAACACATACTAAACAATGCATATTGATTAGACATGCGATTAGTTTGGGAAGCAGGCTCATAAAAAATAAAAAATGGTTTCTTCGAAAGACTTTCAAACTCTTCTAAATTAGTTGCATGTCTTTCAATCATCGCCATTGTGAAACTCTGTGCCCTAGAAGTTTCTAACTCCTTAGCTAGACATTCTGGTAAGTCCTTCTCCCCCTCTAACATATCCATGCAGTAGATGGCGCCATCTCTATCATATTTATAGATATCTTCCGTCGCAAAATGGGCTGCTACTAAAGGTGAATAGGTCCAATCTAAAAGTCTTGTCGGAAGACCATAGTGTTGTCCCATAGCTAGTATTTGCCAAAATGAATTACAATCTTTCACATCAGCATAGCCGTATTTCTTAAACGAACGAATAATTGAAGCTTCAAGACTTAAGTCATGGCTGCATATTCGATTCAGTTTAGATACTAGCCCATAACTTGCATCTGGTATCCCTCTATAGATGAAACTGTTGCGATAACGTTTGGTATGTTCCTCCCAACAATTCTCAAAGACGAGACTTTGCAAATGTTCAAAACTATTAACTACTATCTCTTTCATCCTAATACTCCTCGCGCATATATAAAGCCTTATCACTCAATTTAAAAACTTCTGTCACATCTTTTATGTCACTGTGATATAAGCGATTAAATAAGTCAATCTCATTAATTCTAGCCATCGTATAAGGTTTTATCTCCTTAGTCTTTACTTTGATGTACTTATCTATCTCTTCACTTTTCGATAAATACACTTCAACAATATCTCTAATTGTAAATAAATAGTCAAGTAGGGAAATAAAAGTTTTTAAATCTTCATAAATCATCTCTTCGACATAGATATGATTATCATAGATATGATAGATACAATATCCTTTAATATCATTCTCATAATATCCTATAATCTTAGAGCCTTCATATTCTATTTTTTTCAACAATAAAGAAAAGTCTTTTAAAAAACGAACGTGATAACCTTGAAAATGCGATACAAAGCTACCATAGGCCTTAAGTAAGTCTTCTGTGTCGGTAATATCTTTAATCTTGCCAAAGATAAAGCCATCAAAATCCTTCTTGTCAAAGACATATCTATTTTGATGATAGATAGTCTTAAAGCCAAATTGCTCATATATCTTAGGATTATAAGCCTGTATCATGGTGATCAATTCTTGATGTGATAAATCATCGATAATGGCCTTCATCAGCTCTTGCATATGACCTTGATGGCGATAAGTTTCTAGAGTATTCACACCTAATATCATAGATACTCTCAATATTTGATTGTGTATCATATAGGCATGATGATAGACAGATGCAGAAGAGATGATAGTTTCATCTAGCTTATTGATGTAATGTTTTAAATCATCGTCATCATAAAGACAATCAAAAAAGAAGTCAGTAAAACCTCCGTCATCAAAACTGAAGTTAGACTTCCACATTTCATATATCGCTTGTTTGTCATCTTTACTAGCTATTTTAATCATATGCTTAAACTATACTTTTCAATTAAATATTCCGGATGATAGGAGAGTTTAGACTCTCTTAACTTCTCTATGCCCATATCATCTTCACGATTCAAATATATATAATCACTAAAATTGCGCTTAAAGAATTCACTTAATAGAGCTTGTGATAATCCGATAATCTCATGATTGGCCTTTTCCACATTCTCTTGTATCATCCTATCCGATAAAGGTGAAGCTAAGATAAAACCTTCTATCTTGCCATCTATTTTTATGATACCAGCCTTATAATCCAAGACTTCATAGGCATCTAGCACTTGTAAGATGCCAGCTCTTTCTACTATCAATGTATCGCTTTTCGCCTCTAAGCTTAAGATATATTCTTTCACTTCTTCCCTATTTTCAGCATTTAAGTCTTCATATGCATAACGGTCAGCATATAACTTGAGAAAATTATTTAAGTGATTGCGCTTCTTTTGCATCTTCTTGCCCTTAAATCCCTTAAAATTCTCTAGCTTATATACATAGTCATAGCCATCTCGAATATCTTCGACTCGATACTTATCGTTAGCTATAAGCAATAAGTCTTTATATTCCTTGATGACACAAGAGATAGAAAAAGGAATCTCACATTCATTAAAGAGCTCATGAGCCTTATTAGTAGCTTCTATAAAATATTTTTTAGCACATAAAGGCATATAGATAAAGGCTTCACCATTATGTACGCTTGCTATCAACATATAATTGTCATCAACATATTTATATAACGGATACATATCCATCCAAGTAAACATCGTGATGATATTGTGATTAGACTCTTCATAAGTAGTCTTATCCAAATACTTTTTGATGAGACTTATATCATGTAAGGTCACAGGTTGAAAGGCTTTGGTCAAGATACAATCAAAATTCATCTTCTTTATTTTTGACCTTCACTTTCACATCGATGATGTCATCATCATGGTTTAAGGATTCTCTTTGTTCAAAATGAACATTTTTATCACTAGCTTTAAAATATTTATATGACTTGTAGAAAATGTAGGCTAATACTGCTAATAATATCAATAATAACCATTTTAAGATTGGCCATAATATGACTACTAGTACTATTACTACTAACCAATAGGCCACACCATATGAATTTCTCATTTATTAACTCCTAAAGATAATTTCTTTAATTTATTTAAACGATGATTTAAACCCGAGCGAGATATGCTTTGACCATAAATCTTTTGATATTCATCACACAGTTCAGCCAAGGAACAGTCAGGATTTTGCATGCGCAAATCGACTATCTCTTTTAATTTATCATCTAAATCATTATAAAGACCACTATCGATGATATTTTGCATCATCTCCATCTGTTTCTTACAAGCTTCCATACTCTTGATGTCATTAGCTATCTCACAATTATTAAGACGAATGAGAGAATTCTTAAAGTCGCGATTGATGCGCATATTCTCGAAGTTCATCAACGATTCATGAGCACCTATACACCTGAGAAAGTCTGAGATGCTGTCAGCTTTTTTAATATAGACGATAATCTTATTTCGACGCTTTGATGTCTTAGCCTCAATATTGAAACGCTCCAAAAGTTTGATGATGAAGTTGGCGTGAGCTTCTTCGTTTAAAGCTATCTCAAGATGATAATTAGTCTTACTAGGTGCATTACATGAGCCATAGGCAATAAAGGCGCCAGCTAGATAAGCTCTGGCACAGCAATTTTTAGCGACAATAGAAAAACGGGGATAGTTTAATAAACCATTACTTGAATATAGACCTAAGAATTCTAAAAGATTGATCGCATTATCAAGGATGGTCAAGTGATAGACATTATTCTTCTTGAGTTGTGTCTTTTGGTGAGTGCTGAGTTCTGTTTCAACTGGATAGACTTCTTTTAAAAGCGAAGCTATGCGTTTGACAGTTGTCGGATTTTCACTCTTGACGACTAATTGTAATTTTTGGTTGCGAATGCTCAAAGAAGAAGTAAGTTGAACGAGGGCACTGAGTTCTGCCTTGATGCAACATTCCTTTAATTCGTTATATGATACTTCTTGTTTGATCTCTTTGGTAAAAGACATTAGATATACCTTTCTAAGAGTTCTTCCACTACTTTTTTAATCTTCTCACTGTCATGTCTAACTAGGCCCTTAGAGAAGTCTAATAAATCATAGCTGAGCACTTTCTTATCAACGCCCTTATCTAAGACTTCAACTGAATTTTGTTTGAGATAGCGCGATAAGATATAAAAAGGAATGACTTCTTTATGTTTAACTACTAAGTCGATGATGGCTCCATGACTCTCTAAGGCATCGATGTGATCTTTTAAGTCGTAGTCGAAGGTTTCATTATTTTGCGTCATACAATTGGCAAAATATACCTTGGTAGCCTTAGTTTCTTTTAGGGCCTTTTGGATATCGGGAATGATGATATTAGGTAAGATACTAGTGTAGACACTGCCGATACCATAGATGATCAAATCGGCTTCTAAAACTCTTTGTACTGCCTTATCATAAGCTTTTACTTCATGATCATAAAAGACTTTCTTGAT
Source organism: uncultured Erysipelotrichaceae bacterium (assembly GCA_937893115.1). Taxonomy (GTDB): domain Bacteria; phylum Bacillota_I; class Bacilli_A; order Erysipelotrichales; family Erysipelotrichaceae; genus CALUZH01. Next base: position 6,375 of record CALBGK010000246.1, read on the forward strand.
ATGATGGTTAAAGCTTGGAATATTAGCTTCCCCTTTGACGATAGTATCGTCATCCATGATGGCATACAATGATATGACTTCTAAGGAAGATGGCACTACTTCTCCTTTAACTTCCATCAAAGCAGAAGTCTCTTCAATTGCGTCAACAAAAGAACCACGCATTTGGGTTAAGGCTGTAAGAATTAAATTGCCCAGGTTATGTCCAACGACATCCGTCTCTTCTTCACCACTAAAACGAAAATCCATCAAACTAGTCAAAAAATTATCACTCTTAGATAGTGCTACTAGAACATTGCGAATATCGCCCATAGCTGGAACATCATACATAGCTCTAAGTCTGCCAGTACTGCCACCATCGTCAGCGACAGTGACAATAGTTGATATATTTACATCTTCTAAATCTTTAATGCCCTTTAAAATTGCGGACTGTCCATGTCCACCACCTATCACGACAACATTCTTCATAAAGTCTCCTTTAATTCGCGATGTGCTTTATTACATAAATATCTCTTCTTGTAGTAGTCATATAGATAATTAGTTATAGAAACCGAGCGATGCTGACCACCTGTACAACCCACCGCTACGGTCAAATGTCTCTTCTCTTCATTATCATAAAGTTTAAAAGTAAAGTCGAGATAAGCAATCAAAGTCTTGAGATAATCTTGCGTATTCTTTTTTGACATCACAAAATCATAAACCTCATGGTCATTGCCTGTCTTATTCTTTAAATTTTCATAGTAGAAAGGATTATCTAAAAAGCGTACATCGAATACGAGGTCAGCATCATTAGGAATACCATTTTTAAAACCAAAAGAGACAAAAGAAATCGAGAAGTTGAGATAGTCATCATAGCGAAGTAACTGGTCTAATACTTCTTTATGCGCCTTAAAGGATAGATTACTAGTATCGATGACGGTCGCATTTTGTTTCTTATATGATTCTAATAATTCTTTCTCATAAGCTACTGCCTCAGCTAGAGTATCAACCTTATTAGAAACCAAAAGTGGATGAACACGTCTTGTAAACTTATAACGATTGATGATGACTTCTTCTCTGGCGTCATATAGGATAATCATTGATTCGATGTGACTATTATCCAGAATGTGCCGATATCTTCCCAAGTCCAACAACGAAATAGTAATAGCTATTCTTTCATAGCGATTAGATGAGTCATTTTCGATTAGAGCTATTAGATTTTCTAAAAGCTCAGGTGGAAACTGATCCATACAGAGATAGCCCATGTCTTCGAGAATATTAGAAGCAGTCGTCTTACCTGCCCCCGATATTCCACTGATAATAATCAAACGTCTTTTCATCAAAATACCTCTTTGGCTGTATTATATCACAAGAAAAAAGTCTAGGACTTTGCCTAGACAATTCTTTATTTATTTAATCATACTTTCATTCCAAGCTTCTGGAATATCAAGGCCTAAGAGTTCAAAGACCGTAGCAGCGATATTACTTAAACCAAAGTCTCCTTCCTTTAATTCGACATCTCTATTATAGATGATAAATGGCACTTTATTTAAAGTATGAGAAGTCTTTGGCTTAATTGGATCATCTTCCTTCTTACGCTTTTCATACATCTCATCCGCATTGCCATGGTCAGCTGTAATGATGAGTGTAGCACCTACTTCATCACAAGCCTTCATAATTCTCTTTAAGCATAGATCGACAGCTTCAACGCCGATGATAGTAGCCTCATAGTTACCTGTATGACCAACCATATCACCATTTGGATAATTGATGCGATAGAAGAGATTTTCATTCTTTAAGATAGCTTCTACTAATAGGTCAGTTATCTCGGCTGATTTCATCCATGGACGTTGTTCAAAAGGAACGACATCACTCTTAACTTCTACCCAAGTCTCTAATTCTTCAGAGAATTTTTCTGAGCGATTACCATTCCAGAAATAAGTCACATGACCAAATTTCTGAGTTTCTGAAATGGCATAGGTCTTGATATTATTCTTGACGAAGTACTCAGACATCGTCTCTTTGATAGAAGGTGGATTTACTAGATAATTGCTAGGTATGTGTAAGTCGCCATCGTATTCTAACATGCCAGCATACATTACATCTGGTCGATAACCGCGATCAAAGCAATCAAAGTCATCATAATCAAATGCTTTAGATAGTTCTATCGCTCTATCACCTCTAAAGTTAAAGAGGATGACAGAATCATGGTCTTCTATCTTGCCGACAGGTAAATCATTATCATCGACGATGACAAATTCACGGAGATCTTGGTCATTGACATTTAATTCTTCACGATAAGTGACAATGGCTTCTGTAGCTGATTTAAAATGTCTGCCTACTCCATGGACATGTGTCTCCCATCCGCGTTTAACCATATCCCAGTTAGATTCATATCTATCCATAGTGATATACATACGGCCGCCACCAGAAGCGATTCTCGCGTCAAAACTATCATCATTTAATTCACTCATGAATTTTTCTAAGTCATCGATATAAGCGAGGCCTGATGTCTCAGGTACATCTCTTCCGTCCATAAGGGCATGAACGCGAACTTTAGAAACGCCTTCTTTCTTAGCTTC
>CALBGK010000247.1 GCA_937893115.1 uncultured Erysipelotrichaceae bacterium
AATCTCATCCATAAAGATAAGCAATACGATAGCTAAGGCAATACCTACAATAATGCAACTATACATGCAAAATGATGAAACTTTCTTAGCATAGTCATCATTGCCTTCCCCCTTAGCCCTAGAAATTACCGAAGTTCCTCCTATGCCAAAAACAGTTCCTAAAGCCATAAATATCAGAAACACTGGCGTAGCTAAAGAAACAGCAGCTACTTGTAAATCATCGTGAGTTTGGCCAATAAAAAATGTATCGGCCAAATTGTAGACAAGTACCATTATCATAGCCAGCATAGCTGGTATTGCATTAGATAACACCGCTTTATAGATAGGCGCATCTATAAAAGCTTTTAGCGAATTTTTGTCGGTCATAATATTCCTCCTTCTATTTAATAGCATGCTTTCGAATTGTTGAAGATAATACCCGTCTAAAATGACGGGCTTTAAAAATTATATAGTATCGGACACCTTTTTAAGTAAGCTTAAAAAAATCTCTTGTTCAGTTTTAGTCAGTCCTGATAACAACATATCCTCCGCTTTTTGCATTTCCTGATAGGCAGTCTTACAGCAGTCGCTACCAGATGAAGTTATTCTAAGCATTTTAATACGCTTATCACTTGGGCTTGAAAAACTTTCGACCAATCCTTTCTGTTCAAGCCTGCTCACAACGCCAGCAGCAGTAGATTGAGCGACCCGAAGCTCATATTCCAAATCCTTCAATGTCATCTGTTTATCAATTCTATTATCGATAATCAATAAGGCGGTACACTGGGTCATGGTAATTTTATTTTTGCGCATAGCGTTATTTGCGCTTTTCTCTAAATCATCATGGATATGTTTTATCATAGTTCCACATGTGTTTTGTCCTAGCATCAATCTTCCTCCTGCCTAATAATGATAGCATGCTTTTGATTTTACATCAACTATCTATTTGTATCTCTTTTCTAATTCTAGAAGCTTCTTTTTATTTTCTATACCACCACGGTAGCCACCCAAGCTACCATCTTTTCTTATTACGCGATGGCAAGGAATGATAATTAATATCTTATTTCGTCCTATGGCATTAGCTGTAGCTCGCGGCTTAGAAGCTACCATATCGGCTACTTCTTCATATGATAAAGTCTCGCCATATCCTATCGTTAATAACGCTTCCCACACCTTCAAATCAAAAGCAGTACCATTTAGACTTAGACGACACGGAAACTTATCTTTATGTCCTGAAAAGTAAGCATCTAACCACTTCTTAGTCTTGATAAAGATCTCTAGGTCATCTCTATATTGCCCACTTATCAAATCATCATCTTTAAAATAAAGAGCCTTTAGTCCCTTTTCATCTGCAACTAATACAATATCGTCTTTATAGTAAGAATAATAATCCATGAATTAATTATATTAGATAAAAAGATAAATAAAAATGATCTTCGGGTCTTGACATTATACTAATACACATGATACAAATAATACAGATAATACAATTAGTACAAATAAGACAGGAGGAGGAACAAATGTTAAAGGAAATAAGAAAATGTAAAGATGAAATACATACTAAATTATACTATGCCAAGATGGCATTATCAGCTCATAAATTTGCGAATGAATATACTAATAAGACCTATAGCTATAAACTAGCTGCAAAAGAAGAAGTGATGATTAACGATGGTACAGGCTTCCCTATCGAATATCAACACAATAAAGTCTTTAATCTCAAACTAGCTAGTAAGAAAATAGATAAGCTCATCATCAAGCCTAATGAAGTCTTCTCCTTCTGGCATTGCCTAAAGGATGCTCAAAAAGAAGAGTCTTATAAAGATGGACTATGTATCATTAATGGTGAAATGGCCTATGTCCCAGGTGGCGGCCTATGCCAACTCTCCAACATCCTCTTCTATCTCTTCTTAAATGGACCATTCAAAATTGTTGAAAGACATGGTCATGACGTTAGAGAATTCGATGACCCTAATGCTCACATCAAAGGTATTGATGCCACAGTCGCTGAAGGCTATCTCGACTTAAAAGTCAAAAATATATCTGACCAAGATATTCAAATAAATATTGATTTTACCGATACTACCATCAAGGCATATATAAGTAGTAACAATAAGTTAGATCATGCCTATCAAATCATCAATAAGAATCTAAACTATCCTTTACTAAATAATGAACAATTTGAAATTGTTGATATCTATCGTCAAGAGTTAGATGGCTCAAAGCTTGTAAAGGAAGAAAAGTTATATACCAATGTCACAAAGATATTGTATGAGATATAGGAGTAAATGATGAAAAGTATTGCAATCTTATTTGGTGGCGAGTCTAGTGAATACGAAGTCTCTTTAAAAAGCGCCTACAGTTTTATCAAGCACCTCCCTCAAGATATTAAGCCTTATCTTATCGGTATCTCAAAAAGTGGTGACTTCTATCTCTTTGATGGCGATATCAAAGCTATCAAAGATGATACTTGGCTTGATGAGGCATTTAAAATAGTCTTTTCTAGCAATGCATCAGATAGGGGATTTTATCTTCATGAAAAATTATATAAGGTCGATGCCGCCATCATCATCATGCATGGCAAGTATGGTGAAGATGGAAGTCTACAAGGCCTATTAAAAATGGCTCATATCCCTTTGATAGGTTCAGATATCACAGCTAGTTGTCTATGTATGGATAAGTACTTATCTCATCAAATAGCCGCTTCGCTAGGCATCAATGTCGCTAGGAGTGTTCTATTGAAAGAAAAAAGTGATACTTATGATATCAGTTTAAACTATCCCCTTTTTGTGAAGCCTTTAAAAGCTGGCTCATCCATAGGCATAACTAAAGTATCTAAAAAAGAAGACTTGAAAAGAGCCATTGATATAGCCTTTGACTATGATGATGAAGTGATAGTCGAAGAAGAAGTTAAGGGTAGTGAAGTGGGCGTCTCCATTCTGAAAAAGGATGAGTATATCATCGGTCAAGTCGATCAGATTATCTCATCCCATGATTTCTTTGATTATGAAGAGAAATATCTAATATCTTCTAATGTCAATCTTCCGGCTAAGTTACCTCTAGAAAAGATCATAGAGATAAAAAAGACAGCTATAAGACTATTTGAAGGACTCAAATGTCGACACTTCGCTCGAGTTGATTTATTTGTGAGGGAAGATAGTGAAATCTACTTCAATGAGATAAATACCATCCCAGGATTAACCGACCACTCACGTTTCCCTAACATGTTGCGAAATGAAATGTCTTTTAGTGAAATCGTCAATTTCCTGGTGCATTTCTATGATTGATTTAAGACTTATTAATAGCGAACATCCTCTTAAGGAAGAAGCTGTTAATCTATCATCCTTCAAAGGTATAGAAATGATAGATTACGCCTTAGAGGCCCTATTAAAACTTCTAGATTCAATTGACGCGAGAGATCTGATCTTCCCTGTCAGTGGCTATCGCGACAAAGACTTTCAAAGAAAGATATATCAAGACTCTTTAAAAGAGAATGGCTTAAGTTTCACTCTAGCTTATGTCGCCCTTCCAATGCATAGCGAACATCAAAGCGGCTTAGCCATCGATTTGAGCACTGATAAAGATGATAAAAATATCATCGACCCTGAATTTAAAGCTGAAGGTATAGGTAAGATATTCTTAGATAATATGGCCAATTATGGTTATATCTTAAGATATCCTAAAGAGAAAGAAGTTATTACCAAGATTAAATATGAGCCATGGCACTTTCGCTACATCGGCTATCCTCATAGTAAGCTAATAAAAATAAAAGAAATGTGCCTTGAAGAATATCTTTTATATCTTAAAAACTATACGAAGCTTAAACCTTTAATATTTGAAAATTATGTCATCTATTACGATGAAAAATATACCCCAAACGACTTTGAGATAAGCCCAGATAACTGCGGTGCTTATATCTATACCAAGGAGATTATATGAACAACTTATTTAATAATGATACTATCTGTGGAATAATGGTCATCGTCTTATTTGGACTAGCTACCATTTCTATTGTCTTTATCAACAATTATATGTTATATAGCTTATGAGTGAATACAATCGTGCATATATAGAAATTAGTAGAGCTAATCTACTTCATAATATCGAAGAGATATGTAAAAGAAAGGATACTAAAACTGAATTTATCGCTGTCTTAAAGGCTAATGCCTATGGTCATGACAGTGTCTTAGTAGCTAAGATTTTAAATGAA
>CALBGK010000248.1 GCA_937893115.1 uncultured Erysipelotrichaceae bacterium
TAGGAGGACAAGATGAAGAAGGTATACGTTGGAAAAACAAAAGATGTCTATATCCTAGATAATGGTAATGTCTTATTGAAATTTAAGGATGACTGCACTGGTAAAGATGGTGTATTTGATCCAGGTGAAAACAGCATAGGTTTAACAATCGAAGGTATTGGTAAAGCCAATCTTGAAACATCTATTCATTTCTTTGAACTATTAAAGGAAAAAGGAATCAAGACACATTTTGTGAGTGCAAATGTGGAAGAAGCAACTATGGAAGCATTACCTGCCAAAGTTTTTGGTCACGGCTTAGAAGTTATCTGTCGTTTGGTTGCGACCGGAAGTTTTATCCGCCGTTATGGTGAATATATCGAGAATGGCACAAGGTTCGAGAATGGCTATGTTGAGTGCACATTCAAGAATGATGCGTTAGGTGATCCGCTAGTTACTAAGGAAGGTCTTGAAGTATTAGGCATCATGAGTCCAGAAATGTTTGAAAGCATGAAGGAACAAACTTTAAAAATTACAAAGATTGTCGCTGATGATTTAAAATCAATTGGCTTAGATTTATGGGATATCAAGTTTGAATTCGGATATCATGGTGATGAAGTTATACTGATTGACGAAATCGCATCAGGTAATATGCGCGTATATCAAGGCGATAAGATTGTTGATCCAGTAGAACTTACTAAATTAATCTTAAACCGTTAATTCTATAGCCCTACTTACATAGGGCTTTATTTATTAATTAAAATAAAGGAGAAAAATATGGGTGGTTTTTTTGGCGTTGCGTCAAAGAAAGATTGTGTATTAGATTTATATTTTGGCGTTGATTATCATTCCCACTTGGGAACTCGCAGAGGCGGATTAGCTGTCTTCGGCAAAGAGAATGGCTTTCAGCGTTCTATCCATAATATTGAGAATGCCCCATTCCGCACCAAATTCGAAAGAGAGATAGATTCATTCCATGGCAATGTTGGTATTGGTTGTATCTCTGATGGTGAAGCTCAGCCATTACTGGTCAATTCACACTTAGGTTCCTTTGCGATTACGACTGTAGGTCGTATCAATAATATCGATGAACTGCGCGATATGTGTTTTGAATTTGGCACCACACACTTTTTAGAGATGTCTGGTGGTGAGATAAATCCAACTGAATTAATAGCCGCTTTAATCAATCAAAAGGCTAGCATTGAAGAAGGTTTAGCCTTTGTACAAGAAGTAGTAAGAGGATCGATGAGCGTTCTAGTCTTGACTTCAGAGGGAATATATTGTTCAAGAGATAAATTTGGACGCACCCCCGTAGTCATCGCTCATAAGGAAGATACTTATTGTGTGACCTTTGAATCATCAGCATATTTAAATCTTGGCTATAGTCATGTCAAGGACTTGGGACCAGGAGAGATTGTCTATATTACTAGTGAATATCATCGAGTATTAAAGGGAATGAATGAGAAGATGAAGATGTGCTCGTTCCTTTGGGTTTACTATGGCTATCCAACTAGTGACTATGAGGGCAAGAATGTTGAGATAATGCGTAATAATTGTGGTAAGAAACTGGCTCAAAGAGATGATGTCGATGTCGATATAGTAGCTGGTGTACCAGATAGCGGTCTAGCTCATGCGATAGGATATGCCAATGAGTCAAAGAAAATCTTTGCCCGCCCTTTTATTAAATACACCCCTACTTGGCCACGCTCTTTCATGCCACAAAATCAGATTGAAAGAAATCTCATTGCTCGCATGAAACTGATTCCTGTAGAAGAACTTATCAAAGGTAAGAAATTACTGCTCATTGATGATTCTATCGTCAGAGGAACACAACTTGGTGAGACGACAGACTTCTTATATCGCTCAGGCGCTAAGGAAGTCCATGTCCGCCCTGCTTGTCCGCCTATCATGTTTGGCTGTAAGTTCTTAAACTTCTCACGCACTTCTTCTGAGATGGACTTGATGACTAGAAAAGTTATTTGTAATCTTGAACATACTGAAGATATCAGCGATGAATTATTGAAGGAATATGCAAATCCTGATAGCGAAAAATATAAATTGATGGTTGAAGAAATCAGGAAGAGATTGCACTTTACAACTCTTGATTTCGCTCGTTTAGATGAATTAGTAGAATCGATTGGACTTAGTCCATGTAAGCTTTGTACATATTGTTGGAATGGAGAAGAATAATGTTAAGTCAAGCAGAAAACTATGGTATTTATCTCTTCTCTGATGAGGTGATGAAGGAACGCATACCTAATTCTACCTATCGTGCTTTTCATAAGTCCTTAGATGAAAATGAACCTTTGACCAAGGAGACAGCGACAGTCATAGCTAATGCGATGAAGATCTGGGCGATGGAAAAAGGAGCTACACATTTCACCCATTGGTTTACACCTATGACTGATTTATCGGCTGAAAAGCACAACGCCTTTTTAGAATTAGACCAAGAAAAACCACTCTTTGAATTTAGTGGCAAGGCTTTGCGTAAAGGCGAATCAGATGCTTCATCATTTCCTACTGGCGGCTTAAGAGCGACTTTCGAAGCTCGTGGCTATACCACTTGGGATGCGACATCACCGGCCTTTATCAAGGATGGTTCTTTATACATCCCTACTATCTTTGTATCTTATAATGGTGAAGCGCTCGATAAAAAGACCCCTCTTTTAAGGTCGATTGAAGTCTTATCAGATAGTGTTACTAATTTATTGCATGAATTAGGATTTAATGATGTTAAAAGCGTTAAACCTTATGTTGGGGTTGAACAGGAATATTTCTTGGTCGATGAAAAATATTATCAAAAACGTCTAGATCTAAAACTTACTGGTCGTACCCTATTTGGGGCTAAAGCTCCTAAGGGACAAGAATTAGATGACCATTACTATGGCAGCATCAAGATGCGCGTAGCTGAATTCATGAAGAATTTAGATGAAGAATTATGGAAGTATGGCATCCCTGCTAAGACTAAACATAATGAAGCAGCCCCTTCTCAACATGAGATTGCCTGCATTTATAGAGACGCTAATATCACCTGCGACAACAATCAACTAGTCATGCCCCTCATGCAAGATATCGCCAAGAAGATGGGTCTTCGTTGTCTCTTGCATGAAAAGCCATACTCTTATGTCAATGGTTCTGGCAAGCACAACAATTGGTCTTTGGTTACCGATACAGGAACTAATTTATTTTCCCCAGGCAATAATCCTGAGACTAATATCGCCTTTTTAGCTAGTGTTGCCTGCATGGTTAAGGCTGTCGATGAATTTGCTGACTTATTGCGCGTTACGACCGCTACTCTAGGAAATGATTTCCGTCTAGGCGGTAATGAAGCACCGCCTGCCATTGTCTCGATGTTTCTAGGTGAAGATATTACCGGTTTATTTGAAAATATCAATAAAGGCGACATCAAGGCGACAAGTAAGGAAAGATTTAATACAGGTATCAATGCGACTAGCGACTTCTCTAAGGATGCTACTGATCGCAATCGTACTTCACCTCTAGCCTTTACAGGTAATAAGTTTGAATTTAGAATGTTAGGCTCATCGCAATCTATCGCTGCTACTAATACTATGCTCAATGCCATCTTTGCTTATGAAGCTAAGACTATGGCGGAAAGAATAAGAAGTGGCGAAAAGCCAATGGATGTCATCCTGAGTTTCTATAATGAACATGAGCGTATCATTTTTGATGGTGATGGCTATTCCAAGATGTGGCAAGAAGAAGCGGCGAGAAGAGGCTTAAAGGGCTATAATAATGCCTATGATGCCATTTTGACCCTAATCGATGACAAGAATATCTCCATGCTTACAAAGATGGGTATCTATTCTAAACAAGAGATATTATCTCGCTACGAGGTCTTCTTAGAAAATTATGCCAAGACCATCCATGTCGAGGCATCTACTGCCCTCATGATGGCTAGACAAGAAATCTATCCAGCAGTATTAAATGTCTTAAAAGAGAAGTCACAATTAGCTATTGACCTAGATAAATTAGATGTCAAAGAAGACTATCTATTAGATGATATTAAAAAGTTCAATCTAGAAGTAGCTAAACTGAGAAATAAGATATTAGAACTAGATGAGGCGATCAAGGCTTTTGATAGTAGTGACGAATCTATGGAAGTTAAAGCCATGTTGGCGAGAGACTCCATGCTTACAAAGATGAATGAGCTAAGAGAGATAGTTGATGGTTTAGAGCTTGAATGCAGTCGTCATTCTTGGCCTTTACCTTCTTATGTCGACCTCATGTTTTCAATATAGTCAGGTGTTTAACATCTGACTTTTTAATTAATATGCAAAATTTATCGATGGTAAGCGCTTTAGGCTACTTCTTTTCTTCTATGCTTAAAAATATTAGGTTATAATACGTTTGTATGGAGGTATCGAAATGAAAACAAATATTAATGTGCAGGCTGAAGGTAATAATTATGATATTACAAATATCGAAAAGCGTGTCAAAGATGATTTAAAGGCACAAGGTGTCTTAGTGAAGGACATTCAAGCTATCGACCTATATGTACAGCCTATCACTGGTCTTTGCTACTACGTGGCAGATGTTAAGGGCCAGAATATCGAAGGCAAAATAGAGTTATAAACTGACGATTTTTTCACTGTTTTATCAGATTAAACGGTTCAAAAAAAGAGCTAAATATGTTAACATTTAAGTGTTATACAACTGACGGAATAGTGGATCACCACATGGGAGTATAATTTTTGAAGGAGTCGACCGTCTGGGCCATTGTCCTAGGGGTATTGACTTCTTGGTTTAAGTGAAGATGACCTAGAATTATATGGGAAGTATAAGGCTAAAATTTCACTGTCAACTATTGAAAGACTGAGTAAAGAAAAAGACGGTAAATTAGTCTTGGTTACAGCTATCAATCCAACACCGGCAGGTGAGGGAAAGACGACGACGATGATAGGGTTAGCTCAAAGCCTAAATAAGATAGGCAAGAAAACTGTCGTAGCTATGCGTGAACCTTCATTAGGTCCTTGTTTTGGTGTCAAAGGTGGCGCCGCTGGTGGTGGCTATGCACAAGTTGTACCGATGGAGGATATCAATCTTCATTTCACTGGTGATATTCATGCGATTACCACCGCCAACAATCTTATTTCAGCTATGCTAGATAATTCTTTACAACAGGGTAATCCTCTAGATATCGATGAGCGTCAAATCGTTTGGAAAAGATGTGTTGATTTAAATGATAGAGCTCTTCGCCATATTGTCGTAGGTCTTGGTGGCAAGGCAAATGGTGTTCCAAGAGAAGATGGTTTTGATATCTCAGTAGCTAGTGAAGTTATGGGCGTTTTGTGTTTAGCGACATCACTTGAGGATTTAAAAAAGCGCATTGCTAGAATGATAGTTGCCTACACTCACGATGGAAAGGCTGTAACTGTTGATGACTTAAAGGCGACAGGAGCTGTTACTCTCTTATTGAAAGATGCGATTAAGCCAAATCTAGTACAGACACTAACTCATACTCCAGTCTTTGTCCATGGAGGACCTTTCGCTAATATCGCTCATGGTTGCAACTCCGTCATGGCTACTAAACTAGCCTTAAAATGTGGGGAGATCACTATTACCGAAGCAGGATTTGGTGCTGACTTAGGTGCTGAAAAATTCTTAGATATCAAGTGTCGTCAAGCTGATTTGCATCCAGATGCTGTCGTGATTGTAGCGACGGTCAGAGCCTTAAAGATGCATGGTGGTCTAGATAAAAAAGATCTCAATCACGAAGATCTCGATGCACTTAGAAAGGGCATAGAGAATTTAGAAAAACATATCGAAAATATTAGCCTATATGGCATTCCTAGCGTTGTAGCTATCAATGCTTTTCCAAGTGATACTGAAAATGAATTAAACTTACTTCGTGAAATCTGCGAGAAGAAGGGAGTTAAAGTGGCTCTATCTAAGGTTTGGGCCTTAGGTGCAGATGGTGGCATTGAATTAGCTAATGAATTATTAAATATTCTAGATAATAAAAAGAGTGACTATCATCCTATCTATGAATTGGATATGTCAATAGAAGATAAGATTAAGACTATCGCGACGAAGATTTATGGAGCTGATGATGTCGTCTTTGCCAAGAAGGCCTTAACTAAGATTGATAGATATACTAAACAGGGTTTAGGTAATCTACCAGTCTGCATCGCTAAGACACAATATTCATTAAGTGACAATCCAAGTCTATTAGGTCGACCTCATGGCTTTAAGATTGAAGTAAATGATATTATCCCTAATGCAGGTTCAGGCTTTATGGTAGCTATTTGTGGTGACATCATGCGTATGCCAGGTCTACCTAAGTTACCAGCCGCTAATAATATGGATATCTTGGATGATGGAGAAATAATTGGATTATTTTAGGAGAGGAATATGAAAGTAGCAATCATCATGGGTTCAACTAGTGATTTAACTAAGGTTGAACCAGCAATTGAAATCTTAAAAAAATATGATGTGACTGTCGATGTGCGTTGTCTATCGGCTCATCGTGCTCACAAGGGACTAAGTGAATACCTGGATACTATCAATAGTGATGGTACAGAAGTAGTAATTACTGCTGCTGGCATGGCTGCAGCACTGCCGGGAGTAGTAGCTTCAATGACGACTTTGCCTGTCATCGGTGTGCCATTATCAGGTTCGGTATTAGATGGTATGGATGCCCTAATGTCCATCGTTCAAATGCCTAGTGGTATTCCGGTAGCTACTGTGGCTATCAATGGCAGTAAAAATGCAGCTTACTTAGCTCTTGAAATCTTGGGCATCAAATATCCTGAGATAAAAGAAAAATTGTTAAATGAGCGCAAAGATATGGAAACAAAGGCGATGAAGGCCAATGAAGAAATAATAAATAAGTATAGATAAGAGGGAAGTATGAGTAATAAGTATAGAGAAGCAGGTGTAGATTTAGAAGCTGGTTATGAATCAGTTCGCTTGATTAAGTCCCATGTCGCTAGAACTAAAGTATTAGGGGCTGTCGATTCTATCGGAGCTTTTGGCGGCATGTTCGACCTGAGCTTGTTGAAGATGAAAGAGCCAGTGCTAGTATCAGGTACTGATGGAGTCGGTACTAAGCTCATGATAGCTTTTGATTATGACAAACACGATACGATAGGTATCGATGCCGTGGCGATGTGCGTCAATGACGTCTTGGTGCAAGGGGCTATGCCTATCTTTTTCCTCGACTATTTAGCTGTCGGTAAAAACTATCCTACCAAGATCGAACAACTAGTTAAAGGTGTAGCTGATGGTTGTGTCTTAGCTGAATGTGCTTTGATTGGTGGCGAGACTGCTGAGATGCCTGATATGTATACTATAAATCATTATGATATCGCTGGTTTTTGTGTTGGTGCAGTCGAAAAAGATAAGCTCTTAAATGGTCAAAGCATCGAAAGTGGTCATGTCTTAATCGGTTTACCTTCTAGTGGTTGCCATTCTAATGGTTATTCCCTCATCCGTAAAGTATTATTGAAGGATGCTAAATTAGATTTACATACTATATACGAAGGTTTTGACAAGGCCTTAGGAGAAGAGTTATTAACGCCTACTAGAATCTATGTCAAAGCCATTAAGCATTTATTAAATAGCGGTTTAGATATTAAGGGTATGTCACATATCACTGGCGGTGGCTTCTTTGAAAATGTCCCACGCATGTTGAAAGAAGGACAAGGTGTAAGCATAAATGTCAAATCATTCCCAAGACCTAAAATCTTTGATCTCATCATGGAAAAGGGAAATATCGATGAAAAGGAGATGTACAATGTCTTTAATATGGGCATTGGTTTTATCTTAGCTGTCGATAAAAAGGATGTCGATAAGACTTTAGACTTACTAAAAGAAATTGATGAAGCAGCTTATGTCATTGGTGAAGTTACAGATTCAGGTGTGGTTGACTTAAAATGGTAAAAATAGCCGTATTTATATCTGGTGGCGGTTCTAACTTACAAGCTTTAATCGACCACCATATCACTAATGGGGAGATTGCATTAGTCATCTCTAGTAAAGAGAGTGCCTATGGTTTAAATAGAGCTAGAGAAGCTAATATCGAGGCTCTATGTATCAAAGACCAAGATGAAATTTTAAATAAACTAAAGAAAGAGAAGATAGACCTCATAGTCTTAGCTGGTTATCTATCTATTATTTCGGAAGATATCATCAAGGAATATGAAAATAGGATAATTAATATCCACCCTTCGCTCATACCTTCCTTTTGTGGCAAGGGATATTATGGTTTAAGAGTTCATGAAGCAGCTTTTAAAAGAGGAGTGAAGGTTTCAGGAGCAACAGTTCATTTTGTAAATGGAGTAGTGGACGGTGGACCTATCATCCTTCAAAAAGCCATTGATGTAAGTGGTGCTCAAGATCCTGAGATGATGCAGAAGATGGTTTTAGATGTTGAACACGAGATATTGCCAAGAGCTGTGGAATTATATTGTGATAATAAATTAGAAATAGAAGATGGAAGGGTGGTTATCAAATGAGAAGAGCTTTAATATCAGTTACAGATAAAAGCGGAATTGTCGAATTCGCTAAAGGATTAAAGGAATTAGGCTTTGAGATAGTATCGACAGGCGGAACCTTAAAGAAATTAAATAGTGAAGGTGTCGAAGCTATTGCGATTGATGAAGTTACAGGATTTCCGGAAATTTTAGATGGTCGCGTTAAGACTTTGCATCCTTTAGTTCATGGTGGTCTATTATATAAGCGCGATGATGCAAAACATGTAGAGACAGTAGAAAAGATGAACATCAAGCCTATTGATTTAGTCTGTGTAAATCTTTATGAATTTGAAAAGGCCCTACATAATCATCTACCTCTAGATGAGATGATAGAGAATATTGATATCGGTGGTCCTTCAATGATCAGAAGTGCTGCTAAGAATTTTAAAGATGTTCTCATCGTTACTGACCCTAGTGACTATACTAAGGTCTTAGAAGCAATTAAAGAGGGAAGCGATGACTTTGAATTTAGAAAACATCTAGCTTATAAGGCCTTTACGACAACAGGTGCTTATGATGCGATGATCTCTCGTTTCTTCACTGACTTATGTCATGAAGAATTCCCTGATGTCTTAAATATGTCTTTTAAGAAGGTTGAACACTTGCGCTATGGTGAAAATTCTCAACAAAAAGCTAATAAATATGAAGATAGCTATGTTGAACATTCGCTATTAGATTATGAACAGTTACATGGTAAAGAAATATCTTTCAATAATGTCAATGACTTATATGGTGCCATCGCTGTCGTACGTGAATTTGATGACCAGATTGTCACAGCTGCCATTAAACATTCCACTCCATGTGGGGTAGCTATCGGCGAAACAGGCTATGACTCTTATATGAAGGCCTATAATGCTGACCCTCAATCTATCTTTGGCGGTATCGTTGCTACAAATTATAAGATTGATGTCGATACAGCTACTAAGATGAATGAGATATTCTTAGAGATAGTTGCAGCTCCTGATTTTGATGAGGAAGCTTTAGAAATCTTAAAGAAGAAGAAAAATCTACGCATCCTAAAGCTTAAGAATTATAAGGCTCGTGAAGCCAAATATGATATTAAATACTTAGAGGGTAAAGTATTAGTTCAAGAGCTCAATACTAAGATGATAGATGAATTTAAGGTAGTGACCGAGGCTGTTCCTAGTCAAAGTCAGATCGATGATATGGCCTTTGGTATGAAGGTTGTTAAATATGTAAAATCTAATGCCATCTGTATTGTTAAGGATGGAGTTACTCTAGCTATCGGTGGAGGTCAGACTTCAAGAGTTTGGGCTCTAGAAAATGCCATCCACAATAATCCTGATAAAGACTTCAAGGGAGCTGTTCTTGCCTCTGATGCCTTCTTCCCATTCAACGATTGTGTAAAGGTAGCTCATGATGCCGGCATCAGTGCCATCATTCAACCAGGCGGTAGCATTAAAGACCAGGATTCTATCGACTTATGTAACGAATATAAGATGCCAATGGTATTCAGTGGATATCGCCACTTCCGCCACTAGGAGCAAGCATGAAAGTATTAGTAATTGGTAGTGGTGGGCGTGAACACGCTTTAGCTTATGGCATAGCTAAAAATCCCAAGGTAGATAGACTATATTGTCTGCCTGGAAATCCTGGCATGAAGGAAATTGCAACTCTAGTTGATTGCAAGGTCGATGACTTAGATTTCATTTTGTCCTTTGTAGAGAAAGAAGGAATTGATTTTACAGTTATTGGACCAGAAGTACCTTTATGCAAAGGTTTGGCTGATGTCTTAGAAGACCATGGTCATAAGGTCTTTGGACCAAGAAAAGAAGCTGCCCATCTAGAGGGATCTAAGGCTTTTTCTAAAGATTTTATGCTGAGACATAATATACCTACCGCAAAATATGTTGAAGTTAGTGATTATGCTAAGGCCATAGAAGAGCTTAAGAAGTTCACTTATCCTCTAGTCATTAAAGCTGATGGTTTAGCGGCTGGTAAGGGTGTAGTAATTTGCGAAGATGAAGCGATGATGTTAGATGGTATCCTGGATAAGGCTGGTAGTACAGTAGTTATCGAAGAATTTTTAAGAGGCTATGAGTGTTCTCTATTATGCTTTGTCGATGGTGAAACTATTGTACCTATGGTCAGTGTCAAAGACCACAAACAAATCTATGACACTAATGAAGGTCCTAATACCGGTGGTATGGGCAGTGTATCACCTAATCCATTTTTAGAAGGCATGGATGAAGTATTGAATGAGACCATTATGCAACCATTCTTAAAAGGATTAAAAGAAGATGGTCTTGACTATCGTGGTGTCATCTTTATCGGCTTGATGATAGATGGCAAAGATGCCAAGGTCTTAGAATTCAATGTGCGCTTTGGCGACCCTGAGACCCAATCTATCGTCTTACGTTTAGACAGTGACTTATTGGACATCATGATGGCAGTAAGCGAAAAACGTCTTAAAGATATAGAGATAAAGTGGAATGATAAGACAGCTTTTTGTCTTGTGCTAACATCTAAAGGCTATCCAAATGCTTATGAAAAAAATAAAGAAATAAGTGGCTTAGAAGATGTAGATGATGACATTATCATCTTCCATGCCGGAACTAAATTAGTCGATGATAAGTTACTTACTAATGGTGGCAGAGTATTAAATGTTTGTACCTTAGGTAAAGACTTAGAAGAATGTCGTAAAAAGGTATATGAAGCCCAGGAAAATATTAACTATGAGGGCAAGTATTATCGCAGGGATATCGGCCTGCACTAGGAGAACTTATGAGCAGAGTGTATCGTATTTATGTAAAGAAACAGAAAGAATATGCCGTTGAGGCCTATGAACTCTTAGAAAATCTCAAAAGCCAATTAAAAATAGAGGGCTTAGAAGATATCGAAGTCATCAATCGCTATGATATCGAAGGTGTAAGTGAGGAAAATTTAAAAAAGGCTATACCTACTATCTTGAGTGAGCCTATGGTCGATGAGGTCTATGAAGAAGAATATCCTTATGGTGATAAAGCTTTTGCGATCGAATATTTGCCAGGGCAATATGACCAAAGAGCTGATGCGACTAAACAATGTTTTGAAATATTGGGACAAAGTGGCGATATCAAAGTTAAATTCGCCAGAATTATCAATCCTTTTGGTAATTTAAGTGATGAAGATATTGAAAAGATTGAACATTATATGATCAATCCTGTCGACCAACGTCTAGCTGGTCTAGATAAATATACTTCTTTAAAAGAAGAAAAGATTGAAATTAAAGAGGTTCCTACCCTTGAAGCTTTTATCGATTTGAGTGATGAAGGTTTACATGATTTATTAGATAAGATGTCTTTGGCGATGAACTTTGATGATTTAAAGTTGACGCAAGACTATTTTAAAAATGATGCAAAACGTAATCCAACTGAAACAGAGATAAGAGTATTAGATACTTATTGGTCTGACCATTGTCGCCATACGACTTTTGCGACCATCATCGATGATATAGCTATTGAAGATGATGAATTTAAAGATGTCTATAAGAAGGATATCGAAGAATATCTAAATTCTAGAAAACTAGTTTATGGTATTAATACCAATAGACCTATCACCTTAATGGATTTAGCCACCATTTCCATGAAGGAACTTCGCAAAGAAGGTTATCTTGATGATATGGAAGTATCTGATGAGATAAATGCCTGCTCGGTTGAAGTCGATGTAAATACAAGTGAAGGAGTGGAGAAATGGTTACTCATGTTTAAGAATGAGACCCATAATCATCCAACAGAGATAGAACCTTTCGGTGGCGCTGCTACCTGTCTCGGCGGAGCGATAAGAGACCCATTATCTGGTCGTGCCTATGTTTATCAATCAATGCGCATCAGTGGTGCTGGAGACCCTCGCCTTCCTTTTGAAGAGACATTAAAGGGGAAACTACCACAACGCAAGATATGTAAAGAAGCAGCTCATGGCTTTTCATCATATGGTAATCAAATAGGTCTAACTACCGGTTATGTCCATGAAATATATGATGAAGGCTATATCGCTAAACGTATGGAACTTGGAGCTGTAGTGGCTGCTGCACCTAAGTCGCAAGTTAAACGTCTACAGCCTCTAAACGGTCATGTGGTACTTTTGATTGGCGGCAGAACTGGTCGTGATGGTATTGGTGGTGCGACAGGTTCATCTAAGACTCATAGCGAAAAGACGACAAGTACAGCAGGCGCTGAAGTTCAAAAGGGTAATCCAGTAGAGGAACGCAAGATACAAAGATTATTTAGAAATCCAGCAGTATCTGAAAAGATAGTTCGTTGTAATGACTTTGGTGCCGGTGGTGTATCAGTCGCTGTTGGCGAATTAGCTGATAGCTTAGATATCAATCTAGATGCCATCTTAAAGAAATATGATGGCTTAAATGGTACAGAACTTGCGATATCTGAATCACAAGAGCGTATGGCCATCGTCATTGACCCTAAGGATAAAGAATTTATCATCAATGAGTGTCATAATGAAAACCTAGAAGTAGTAGAAGTAGCGACAGTGACAGACGATGGACATTTACGCATGCACTACTTAGGCCAGACGGTTGTTGATATTAAACGCGATTTCTTAAATGAAAATGGAGCTTCTAGACATCAGACCGTAAGTATCAAAGGTCCTGATTTTAAAGAAGATCCATTTGTAGTAAGCAAAGAAAAAGACTTTAAGAAAGCTAGCGAAGAAATATTATCTTCCTTAAGTGTATGTAGCCAAAAAGGTTTAGTTGAATGTTTTGACTCATCAATTGGTAATGCGACCATCTTGTCGCCATATGGAGGAAAATATTTTAGAACCGAAACTGAGGCTATGGCTGCCCTATTACCAGTTTTGGGTAAAGAGACGACGACATGTTCAATCATGGCTTATGGTTATGATCCTAAAGTTGCGAAATGGTCACCATATCATGGTGCTATCTATGCCGTAATCGAATCTTTGTCTAAGATAGTTGCCGCAGGTGGAGACTATCATACAGTTAGATTCTCTTTCCAAGAATTCTTTGAAAAACTATTCACCGATGCTAAGCGATGGGGCAAACCATTTGCCGCTTTATTAGGTGCTTATAGAGCGCAAAGCGAATTGAAATTAGCGTCTATCGGTGGTAAAGACTCAATGTCTGGCTCATTTGAAAATCTTGATGTTCCGCCAACATTTGTATCTTTTGCCATCACAAAAGGTGAGGTTCAAGATATTATCACGCCAGAACTAAAAGAAGCTAATCATAAATTATTGCTTCTTTCTCCGGAAGTTGATGATAGACACTTGCCAGATTTCGCATCGCTCACAAAAATGTATGATGAAATCATTAATTTAAATAAGGATAAGAAGATTTATAGTGCCTATACAGTTAAAGCAGGCGGCATCTTAGAAGCTCTATACAAGATGGCCTTTGGTAATATGATAGGTGTTGAACTTAATGATGATTTAGATATCAGTGCTTTAACTTATAAGAACTATGGTTCTATTATCATCGAAGTTGATGAAGATGTAGAAACTGATTATCCATCTATCACTTTAGGCCATAGCAAATCAGATAATACGATTTCTTATCGAAATAATGAGATGCCTTTGGAAGATGCATATCACATCTATGAGATGCCATTAGAATCTATCTATCCTAGCAAGATCAAGTCAAATAAGATGAAAGTCAATAACAAGACTTGTGGTCAAAGACCAAAACTTCATGCGTCAAAAGTATATGATGAAGTTAAAGTCGTAATTCCTGTCTTCCCAGGAACTAATTGTGAGTATGATTCTAAGCGCGCCTTTGAAAAAGCTGGTGCTAAGGTTGAGCTAGTATTAATACGCAACAAGACCAATGATGATATAGCTAAGTCTATCGATGAATTAGCTAAGGCGATAAGTACAGCTCAAATTGTGATGCTTCCAGGCGGCTTTAGTGCAGGTGATGAACCAGAAGGTTCAGGTAAATTCATTGCCACTTTCTTAAGAAATGAAAAGCTCAAAGAGGCCATCGATGATCTATTAGATAATAGAGAAGGATTGATGATAGGTATCTGTAATGGATTCCAAGCCCTCATCAAATTAGGTCTATTACCTGATGGTCATATTAAACAGATGAGCAAAGATGATGCGACATTGACATTTAATACAATAAATCGTCATTTATCCCAAATGGTAAGGACTAGAATTACATCAGTTAAATCACCTTGGTTAGCTAATGTAAATGTAAATGATATTCATACTATTCCTATTTCACATGGTGAAGGACGCTTTGTAGCACCTGATGAACAGATTGAAGAATTATTCGACAATGGTCAAGTAATAACTCAATACGTCGATATGGATGGTGCAGTTACCATGGAATCACCTTATAATCCTAATGGTTCAATGATGGCCATTGAAGGTATAGTATCAAAAGATGGACGTATCTTAGGAAAGATGGGACATAGTGAAAGAGTTGGGGAAAATCGTTATAAGAATGTCTATGGCGAGATGGACCAAAAACTCTTTGAAGCCGGTGTAAATTACTTTAAATAATAATATAAAAATTTATTGAAATAAGGTCTAAATGTAAGTGCATATTTATATTTAGACCTTTCGTTTACCTAAATAAAATAAAAATATCATATTTAATAGTATAATTATTATGAAAAAAGGAAGAATCATACCGATATATGATTTATATTTTTTGAATATGGTAAATATCTCTGTGATTATGCGCACAGTTATTAATGAAAAATTGATGGAATAATAATTGATATCTAATGATTCGTAATAGCTATTTCGACCACCGGGTCAAGTTGTCTGACTAGATGTCTATTGCGATTTGGGTCGAAACTATTTCTGTTATCAAGACTATCGAGATAGCTAAGATCTGTTCTTCTAAGCTAATCGAGTATATTAGTTACTTAATCATTAATAATAGAACAAATAAAGGAGAAAAGAATATGAAACGATATATTAATCTATCTCTACTATATGCTATCCTCGCTATGATTGGTGGCGTATTTTATCGTGAGTTCACCAAGTTTAACGGCTTTGCTGGCAAAACTACTCTTGGAGTGGTACATACCCACTATTTCCTGTTGGGCATGGTGTTTTTCTTGTTGCTGCTGTTACTTGAAAAGAACTTTTCCTTCACTGTTGCCAAAACTACTCGAATATTGGTCATTTATCAGATCGGTCTAAATCTAACTGCAGCGATGTTTGTAGTGCGAGGTGTGATTCAGGTACTTGGAACTTCACTATCATATGGTATGAGTGCAGCTATTTCTGGTGTTGCTGGAATCGGCCATATTCTGCTAGGTATCAGTCTGGTGCTTGTATTGGTGCAGATTAAGCGTAGCATATCCGATGTGAAAGCTTAATTTAAGATTTATTTAAGGTTTGACCGCTATACTTAATTGATTTCAGAAAGGAGTCGAGAGAATATGCGGATTTTGCTGGTAGAAGATGAAGAATATATAGCAGAAGCTGTAGCGCAAGTTTTGAAAAAAAATAACTACACAGTCGATTTAGCGTATGACGGAGAATATGGGTTGGACTTTGCGCTTTCTGGCATCTATGACATTATCATTCTGGATATTATGTTGCCGGGACATAGTGGTCTGGAAATTTTAAAAACGCTTCGCCAGAAAAAATATATGGTTCCTGTTCTGCTGCTTACCGCCAAAAGTGAGACGGAAGATAAAGTGATTGGCTTGGATTTTGGTGCAGATGACTACTTAACAAAACCTTTTGAAATGCAAGAGTTGTTGGCTCGTCTTCGGGCACTTGCTAGGAGAAAGCAAGAAATATCCGCTCAGAGCGGGTATGAGTATGGAGATATATATTTGAATCCATATACACTGCATATCTATTGCGGAAACCAGTCCTTTAAGCTCACCTTAAAAGAAAGCCAACTTTTAGAAATGCTTATGGACGCACGAGGCAGTGTGATTTCAAAAGACCGGATCATTGAAAAAGTTTGGGGCTATGACAGTGATGCTGAGGATCGCCCTGTGGAGGTTTATATCTCATTTTTGAGAAAGAAAATAAAGGCATTAGGGGCAGATACATCCATTGAGACAGTTCGCGGAATGGGATACGCACTGCGGGCCAGAAGGTGACTATCATGTTTAAAAAGCTTAAATACCGGTTTATTCTAACTAATATTGCGATGCTGTCTGTTGTGCTTTTGTTTTCTTTTACCGTTGTTTATTTGATCACTGGCTATCAAATACAAAAGCAAAATCTATTGAAACTGGAGAATATCCATTCCACTACCCTTCGCTACCAAGAAGCTAATGAAAGAAATGACTCTTTCCAAATAGTTGGAACTAACCAGGAGTATGCTGACGCCTTTGGCGTGATTGTAGATGAACATAATCAATCGGTTTTTGACAGTTCTTTTGGAGTATTATCAAAGGAGTGGATAGATAAGGCCGTTGAGCAAACCGACGGGCGTAAAGAAGGAGAAATTGAATTGGAGGGGCGGCGCTTCCTCTTTTCGAGGATTCCTGCCTATGTAAAGGTGGAGTCCGCTTCCAAGGACGTCTCCATTGAACAATTCAGCCAGATTGCGTTTTTGGACATTACAGCATCAAGACAAAGTTTGTTGGAACTATTGGCCGCTTTTATAGTCGTGGGTATCCTGACACTGCTGGCTATGCTGTGGATCAGTACCATGTTTGCAAAAAGGGCAGTTGCTCCTATCGAGCAGTCTTATCGCAAGCAAAAACGGTTTGTTCAGGATGCCTCCCATGAACTTAAAACCCCGTTGGCATCAATATGCGCCAACTTGGAGGTACTGCAGGCAAATAGGCAGGAAACTATCCAAAGTCAAGGAAAATGGTTGGACCACATTTCTCACGAAACAAAGCGTATGAGCAAGTTGGTGACAGAGCTTCTAGAACTTGCTCGTGCTGACCAGACGGAACAAGCGATAAAGTTGGAACCGATCTGTCTAAGCAATTTACTGGAACGCATCCTTCTGTCTGTGGAGACCACGTTGTACGAAAAGGGGATTGCTCTCCAGCAACAGATTGAGGAAGACATTTCTGTGAATGGCAACCTGGATAAAGTGGAACAGGTGATCCAAATTTTACTGGATAACGCCCACAAGTATACAAATACAGGAGGTACTATTGAAGTATCTTTACGTCGTCAAAGAAAATATGTAATTCTTGAGGTTTCCAATACGGGAGAAGGAATTACACCTGAACATATTGATAAGATCTTTGATCGTTTTTATCGAGCTGATGAATCTCGGAAAAACAATGGAAGTTACGGTTTAGGTTTACCCATTGCTAAGGCCCTTACAGAGCAGATGGGGGCGAGCCTATCTGTATTCAGTATGCCATATCAAAAAACCACATTCAGAATTAGTTGGAAGCTAATTTAGTCTAAAAGCCTTCGGAATATTCCGAAGGCTTTTTATCATTTTAATGTTCTATTAAAGGTTTATTAAAGGTTCGCCTTATATACTGTTTTTGTAAAGAAATAAGGAGACGCAGAATAAAAATGAATATACAAAAGGATAAGAGAAAATTAGCCGCCATACTTGTTCTGGGTTTGGCTGTGGCGATTAGTATTTTTCTGCTGATACCTCAAAAGCCTGCCGAAGACACAGTGCGGGAGCGAGAATATACAGCAGTGCGAGATACCATTACGGTAGGAGTAGAATCAAGTGGGCTACTGGATACCGGTCCCAACGCCCATACGTTTGAAGTGGGCACTGTAGTGGAGGACATACTGGTCAAGGTAGGTAGCGAGGTCAAAAAGGGTGATCCCCTCGCCTCTATTTCGATAGAAAATCTAAAAGAGCTGATTGGTCTTGCGCAAGATGAACTTTCTAATGCAAAAGCTGCTCTGCTGCAAGCATCTAGTTCCAAAGATGTACTGATTGCCCAAAACAACAAAAATAAGCAGGATGGCCTTGATGGGGTGCAGCAGGAGTATGCCAATCAAATCGAACTGCTGACGAGCGAAAAAACGCGGATAGAATCATCTATTGCTGAACAGGAAAGAATGTTGGATCAGCTCCAGCAAGAGATTGCAGCTGGTTCCGCGCAGATAGGAGATTTAGTAGAAAAGGTTGAACGATTGCAAATAAAAATCAACCAAAATATTCTGGAAATCGGGCGTCTGAACGAAGAACTGCTGAAAGTGGATGATGGCTCCGATGAAAGAAGCGCTTTGAACAACCAGATTGCGAATCTTAAATACGACATTCAAAAGCTTAATGGGCAACTCAGTGAGAAGGCATCTC
>CALBGK010000249.1 GCA_937893115.1 uncultured Erysipelotrichaceae bacterium
TTAAAGAAAACAAAAATTTTCAGACGACCATTGTTTCTAATATTACTGGCTATGAGATGCTCATCTATGCCAAGGAGATCAGAAGCAATTTAGTCAATTATTATCTTGTCTTAAATTCGCCTTTAGAACCTGTAGAATCAGTGATTGATTTTATTTTGAATCAGTATTTATATATTGCCATCATCGTCTTTGTCCTGGCTTCTGTCTTAGCTATCTATTTCGCTAGTCGCTTATCTTCGCCTATTGTGAGGATGAAAAAAGAAGCTAATAAGTTGGCTGATGGTAACTATGATGTCAGTTTCCAGACAGCTGGCAACTATTTCTCTGAAACGACTGATTTAGCTAAGACGCTAGATGATGCAGCCAATCAATTATCGAAGATAGATGAACTCAGAAAGGATCTAATAGCTAATATATCGCATGATATCAAGACACCTTTAACTCTGATACAGGCATATGCCGAGATGATACAAGATATCTCGGGCGATGATCCCATTAAGCGTAATGAACATCTCGATGTCATCTTAAAAGAGACTGAATATTTAGATAAATTAGTTACTGATATGCAAGAATTGTCTAAGATGCAAGATCTCAAACAGGCTGTAACTGATGTCTTAGACTTACTTGAAGTCTTATTTGAAGAAAGTGCGATTAAGTTAGAACTTAATCTAAAAGAGGTTACTGTCTATGCTGATGAGATGAAATTATCACAGGTGATATATAACTATATCTCTAATGCCATCAAACATTCAAAAAAGGGACAGACCATCTATATCAATATCATCGATAGCGAAGATTATGTGCGTTTAGAAGTTATCGATGAGGGTGATGGCATAGCTGAAGAAGATCTTCCATATATCTGGGATAGATATTATAAGATAGATAAGAGCTTTAAGCGCAATCTAGAATCGACAGGTCTAGGGCTTGCCATTGTCAAAGGCATCTTAGAAGCTCATCATGCCAAGTATGGCGTCGAATCAAAACTTAATGAGGGATCAAAATTTTATTTTGAATTGTCAAAGGAATATGAAGAAGAAGACGAAGGATTATCTTAAATTTATTAATGTCCATATCTATCAAGATGATGAGATGTTTTGTGTCAACAGTGATACGGCATTATTAGGCATGTTTATGAATTTTCCTAAAAGTAAGACTGTACTTGATATCGGCACTAATAATGGAGCCTTGCTCATCTATGCAAATCGTTTTAGTCCGATACTTTTAGTTGGCATTGATGTCTTAAAAGAGGCTTTAGAATTAGCTAATGAAAATCTTTTAATGAATGACATCAAGGCTGAACTTTATAGTAGTCGTTTAGAAGATTTTAAACATGAAGCATTTGATGTCATAATATGTAATCCTCCCTTTTTCAAAGAAGAAAATAAACGCTATAACTACTATAAGCAGGTAGCCATGTTTGAAGGGGGACTAAGTCTTGATATTCTTTTATCTAATATCAAAAGGCTTTTAAAAGATAATGGTTCGGTTTTTATGATCTACCCTGCCAATCGCTTTCTGGAGTTCACCTTAAGCTGTGAAAAATATGGCTTTAAGCTGATGGAACTACAATTTGTCTACGATAGCAACAAAGACTTAGCCAGTCGTTTCCTGGTTAAACTTAAAAAAGGTAAGATGACCAGTGCCAAAATATTGAAACCTATCTTTATAAAAGATGGAAAGATTCAAATTGATAATTTATAATTGGATTATGGAAAAGAAAAAGTATGATAAGTATTTAAATCTCTTAAAAGATGAGCTACTCAAGGCCATGGGTTGTACTGAGCCTATTGCGATTGCCTACTTGGCTAGTGAGACTAGGGATTTATTAAATGATGAAATAGTTAGTGCCATTATTGAAGTTAGTGGCAATATCTTGAAGAATGTCAAGAGTGTCATCGTGCCTAATACTGGTAAGATGAAGGGTATTAAGACAGCAGTGGCTGCCGGTTTATTATTTGGTGATGCCAGTAGGAAATTAGAAGTTATCGCTGATGTAAATGAGGATAATAGTCAGATGAT
>CALBGK010000250.1 GCA_937893115.1 uncultured Erysipelotrichaceae bacterium
CAGTAATCTTAGATAAGAATCGTTCCGTACGGCTCGAGCGTGGATTTACTTCTAAGACATAGACAGTCTCATTTTTGTCGACGATGAATTGAATGTTATATAAACCGATAAACTTAAATCCCTTACCAATTCTAATCGAATAGTCGATGATAGTATCTTTAACCTTCTTAGAGATAGTTTGAGTAGGATATACCGAAATAGAGTCACCTGAATGGACACCGGCTCTTTCAATATGTTCCATGACACCTGGGATGTATACATCTTCGCCATCACATATTGCATCTATTTCTAATTCCTTACCTACGATATATTTATCGACTAAGATCGGGGCATCATGTGAGATTTCCTTGACGGCATTTTGCATATAGTTGCTTAGCTCATGGTCATTTTGCACAATTTCCATCGCTCTACCACCTAAGACATATGATGGTCTTACAAGTACTGGATAACCAATCTTATTAGCGATGACCAAAGCTTCTTCGACCGTCGTAGCTGTTTCACCTTCTGGTTGGCGAATTTCGAGCTTTTTAAGCATATTTTCAAACTCGTGTCTATCTTCAGCCAAGTCGATAGATTCTAAACTTGTACCCAAGATATTAACTCCGCGTTCTACTAAAGATTCAGCTAAGTTAATAGCGGTCTGTCCACCGAATTGAACGATAACGCCCATTGGTTTTTCTAAGTCTATGACATGCATGACATCTTCGCTAGTTAGCGGTTCAAAATATAATTTGTCACTGATGGCAAAGTCTGTCGATACAGTTTCAGGATTATTGTTGATGATGATGGCTTCATAGCCTAGACTTCTAATCGTATCGACACAATGCACTGTGGCATAGTCAAATTCGACACCCTGACCAATACGGATAGGACCAGAACCTAAGACAATAATCTTCTTGTTGTCACTAGGTATAGATTCGTTTTCACTCTCATATGTCGAATAGAAGTAAGGAGTTACACTCTTATATTCACCAGCGCAAGTATCAACCATCTTATAGACTGGAATGATATGATTTTCTTTTCTTAAAGCGTAGACATCTTCTTCTTTAACTTCCCATAAAGAAGCGATAAACGCATCAGAGAAGCCACGTTTTTTTAGTGTCTTTAAGACTTCGATATCCATCTTTTTAGTTCTTGCTGAAAGCTCTAAATTAATGATGTCTTTGATGTGTTCAAGGAAGAACATATCCATCTTAGTAACTTTATTTAAGGTCTTAATACTCAAACCTTTGCGCAACCATTCAGCCATCGCAAAGACTCTTCTATCATCACATTCTTTAATTAGGGCTAATAGAGCTTCTTCATCATAGTCATGTAGCTCTTTAGAATATAGATGATTTACTTTCATTTCTAATGAGCGCACAGCTTTTAGAAGCGATTCTTCAAATGTACGACCGATAGACATAACTTCACCTGTCGCTTTCATTTGTGTTCCAAGACGTCTATCACCACTAGAGAATTTATCAAATGGGAAGCGCGGGAACTTAGTTACGACATAGTCTACTGTCGGTTCAAAGCATGCATAAGTTGTCTTAGTAACTGGATTTTTAATCTCATCTAAAGTCATGCCAACAGCTAATTTAGCTGAAATCTTCGCAATAGGATAACCAGTCGCCTTACTAGCTAGGGCACTAGAGCGAGATACACGAGGATTTACTTCGATGACATAATATTTAAAGCTCTTAGGGTCGAGAGCTAATTGCACATTACATCCGCCACAGATCTTTAAAGCACGAATAATCTTTAATGAAGCTTTCTTTAACATGTCAGCTTCATAAGCAGTTAATGTCTGTACAGGAGCTACGACGATACTATCGCCTGTATGGATGCCGACAGGGTCAACATTTTCCATATTACATACGACGATGGCATTATCATTATTATCACGAATTACTTCATATTCGATTTCTTTAAAGCCAGCGATACTCTGTTCAATCAGACATTGATGAACTGGCGAAATCTTTAGACCTGCTTCGCATATCGCCCTCAATTGTTCCTCGTTGTCAGCGAAACCTCCGCCAGTACCACCTAAAGTATAAGCTGGTCTTACAACGACTGGATAACCCAAAGTCTTACAATATTCTACTGCCTCTTCAACTGTATGAACGATAGTGCTGTTAGGAATAGGCTCACCTATCTCTTGCATCAAGGAACGGAATAATTCACGGTCTTCAGCCTTATTGATAGCACGTAAATCAGTACCCAGGATTTCAACGCCATACTCATCAAGAATTCCATCTTCCGATAATGCCACAACAAGATTTAAACCTGTTTGGCCACCAAGTGAACCTAAGATGGCATCTGGTCTTTCTTTATAGATAATTCTCTTAGCGAAATCTAGATTGATAGGTTCGATATAAACTTTATCAGCGACTGCATTATCAGTCATGATAGTGGCTGGGTTAGAGTTAATCAAGATAACTTCATAACCCTCTTCCTTTAATGATTGACAAGCCTGGGTACCAGCATAGTCAAACTCGGCAGCTTGACCGATGATAATAGGTCCTGAACCAATAACTAAAATCTTCTTAATATCTTCTCTTTTAGGCATCTAGATTCTCCTTTTCCATCATTTTATTAAATTCATCAAAAATGCTTTCTTCTGGATAGAACTGAACAGAAAATGCTTGGTAACGATTATGAGTTAATCCTTCAACTGTACCATCATTTAAAGCGATGTGGCTAATAGTCAATTCTTTTTCATCAATAGATTCTTTATCAACTACATAGTTATGATTTTGATTAGTGATGACTACCTTATTATCTTTGAGTGATAATACAGGATTGCTGCCATGATGACCAACCTTCATCTTTGTAACTTTCGCGCCACTTGCCAAAGCTAATAACTCATGTCCTAGACCGACACCCATGATGACTGTATCAGGTAATAATTCTTTAATCGTTTCAATTGATCTCTTTAAGTCATTAGGATTGCTAGGGCCATTAGACAAGAATACGCCATCAGGCGAGAAACTTCTAACCGTCTTAGCATCGACATCATAAGGCAAGACGATGATGTCAAAACCTTTAACTGTCAATTCTTTAAGAATATTTAATTTAATACCAAAGTCGATGATGGCAACTCTCTTACCACTGCCAGGAATAGAGAATGTCTTTAAAGATGATACTTCACTGACAAGATTTTTAATCTCATAATCTTTAAGTCTTTGTACCACTTCTTCAATATCATCGCCCTCATTAGCGAATGTCGCTTTCAATGAGCCGTTATCTCTAAGTTTTATCGTCAAAGCTCTTGTATCGATATCGGCAATACCGGCAATATTTTCGCGAAGCAAGAAATCATTTAAGCTTTCTTGATAGCGCCAATTGCTTGGATGTTTACACTCATCTTTAATCACGATACCGAAAATAGATGGGTTGATACTTTCGTAATCATCACGATTGATGCCACAATTACCGATAAGTGGATAGGTCATGACAACAATCTGACCAGCTGAGCTCAAATCGGTGAATACTTCTTGATAACCACTGACTGATGTATTGAATACCAATTCACCAATCTTGTAGTTGTCGCTGCCAATTGCAATACCTTCATAAATACTGCCATCTTCTAATACAAGTAATCTTTTCATATTTATCCTTTCCATACTGTTTTACCATTAACCATGGTCTCTATAACTTTGCCATAAACTCTTCTTTTATCAAAAGGAGTATTATGACCCATTGATACAAATTCATCTACCAGAATTAAATCGGCATCTAACCCTAGAGCTATCTCACCTTTATTTTCAAAATCAAAACGTCTAGCTGGCTTATAAGACATATAGCTTACTAAATCATTTAGTTTCCATCTATTCTTCTTTACAAATTCTGTATATAGCATGGCGAAGCTAGTTTCTAAGGATACGATACCAAAGGGGGCTTCTGCCATCGATTTAGCTTTATCACTTTCGCTATGTGGCGCATGGTCACTAGCGATAAAGTCAATAACACCTGACTCTAAGCCTTCGATGAGCGCTAGTCTATCTTCGTGACTGCGGAGTGGTGGATTCATCTTATAGTTAGTGCCGCTTACATCTTTATCTTCTAATAATAAGTGATGAGTTGTCACTTCGCCACTGACATCATAGCCATTAAGTTTGGCCTCTTTCAAAAGTTTTACGCTCTCTTTAGCTGACATGTGGCAGATGTGATAGCGATTCTTCTTATTTAATAGACCTAGATCTCTTCTTATCGCTTCGTATTCGCAACGGCTATCAATGCCGATCAAACCATTTTGTTTTGAATACTCTCCTTCGTGCATAGAAGCGCCCTTAGGTCGATAATTCATATCTTCGGTATGAGCCACTATCATCACATCTTCTTTAAGTGCCTCATCAAAGATTTCTTTCATCAATTTGTCATCTTGTACGCCAACCCCATCATCAGAGAATATCTTGATGCCAAGTTTTTTGATTTTCTTAAAATCAACCATCTCTATACCCTTTTCTTCAACAGTCATTGTCGCATAGGGATAGACATGGCAAAGAGCATTTTTCTCAATCAATTCCAAGTATTCTTTAATCGTCTTTTCATCATCGGGATAAGGAATGACATTAGGCATGGCACAGATAGTAGTAAAGCCACCCTTAATCGCCGCCATGGTCCCTGTTTTAATCGTCTCTTTATGGCTAAAGCCAGGCTCGCGTAAATGTACGTGAACATCGATGAGACCTGGTAAGACATATAAGTTAGTGGCATCAATCACTTCAGCATCCTTCTCTTCGATTTTTTCCTTGATGGCCACTATCTTTTCATCGATTAGAATATCCGCTTTGACTATCTCATCTTTTAAGACGACATGGCCATTTTTAATTAAGCGCATTCTTCCTCCTTGAAAGGCTTATAGCCAAAGGCTCTTTTGATGATGGCCTTTCTAACTAGTACACCATTGCTCATCTGTTTAAAGATGCGTGATTTTTGAGCTTCTACTAAGCTATCATCTATCTCTATACCTCTATTGACAGGTGCTGGATGCATGATGATGGCTTCTTCTTTCATCATCGCATACCTTTTTAGATTGAGCCCGTATCTATCTAGATATTCTTCATTGCTCATATTCGCTAATGAAGCTCCTCTTTCCTTTTGAATTCTGAGCATCATTACGACATCGGCTTCCGCTATCATCTCATCAAAGTCGACATATTTATATTCTTCACGTCTCCACTCCTCAGGCCCTGCAAAATAGACAAGAGCTCCTAATTTCTCTAGAGCTATCTTATTAGAAGTGGCTACACGCGAGTGGGCTATATCACCGACAATGAGGACTTTTAATCCTTCAAAGCGGTGAAATTCTTGATAGATAGTAAGTAAATCTAGAA
>CALBGK010000251.1 GCA_937893115.1 uncultured Erysipelotrichaceae bacterium
TGTAATGATTAAATGATTATCTTCCTTCACTTCGCTAAGACTATCAATAATCATTTCTTTCTCTTTAATATCTATTTTTTTCATACTTACAATATTATATCATCAAACAAAAAGAAGCTACAAATGTAGCTTCTCCTTTAAAACTAGATATTAAATTTTAGTCAGCGTTATAAGCTTCGATAGCGTACTGTACAGCGTCAATTAAGGCATTAACAGTGTATGAAGATGTTGACATACTAACTAGGTCAGTATTTTCTAAATCATCTTGGTATTCAACTAGAGCAGTTAAGAATTCGCTGCCTTCAGCTGTTAATACACCACCAAGTTCAGGTGTTTCGTTATCATCACGAACTGTTACGCTCACAATCTTACCTGTTGCATCATCAAATGTAACATGAGTTTCGATTTCACCTGCATAACCCTGAGTTACAACTTCCATTGTAGTCATACCATCAGCTGTAGTCTCATTTACAACACCTTGGAATAATTCACCGTGCATTGCAAGATATACAGTTCTTTGGAAGTCACCAACAAAAGTGATAGTAGCACCTGAAATCAGGTCACGGTCTTCGATTGGAGTTGTCTGCTGATTTTCAGTCTTGAACATATTATATACATCTTCAAGAGTCATATTGTTGGCAAGGATGTAGTCAACAATGGCATCAATTTGTTCACCATAGCTTCTACCACCATTGAATCCGGCGTATGATAGACGTTTTGTACCAGCTACAAAGTTACCATCTTCTACTAAGCCAAAAGCTTCAGCTATATCGATCAACTTAGTATCTGCGCTTAATTCAATACCGATTTCATCAGCTAGGTATTGGTATGATTTAAGAGCGTTTTCTGGACTTAATTCATCGCCGCCACCGAAGTTAGTAACAGTTAAATCACCGAATGTAGTTTCTGGTGTAATGCCTTCACAAGTAGCTTTTACCCAGTATTGAACGCCGCCAACAGCTTCATCATAAACGATCCATCCACTTGAGCTCAATTGTGTTAAGTTAAATGCGCCATCAACTTCTTCAACTGTAAAATCAGCAACATTCATCTCATATCCATAGATATCTTTCTTAGAATATTCGTCTTCGGTTCCTTTATTACGAATAATATCGAAATTCAATGTCTTAATAACGCCATTTTCATCTGTTGTACCTTCAAAGATGAAAGTGTCATTTTTAGCAACTCCTGAAGATGTAGTGCCTTGCATTTCATATTCAGCACGAAACTCAGTAGTCGTTGAGGCAGATTCAGTTGGTTCTGCTGTTTCAGTAGGTTTGTCGCTTGAACAAGCAGTCATTGAAAAGACCACTGCAAGTGCAAGCATTACGCTCAAGATTTTTTTCATTTTTATTACCTCTTCTTTCTCTAAGCATGATTATTGTACATAAAATAAGCTACAATTGCAAATAAATTCACAAGTTACTATATATAAAATAAAAAAACGCTATATGTAAGCGTTTTTCAAGCCTATTTAGCTGATGGAATGAAGGCGGCAACTGAACTTGTTATGTAAGTTTCTTGTTTGAATCAAAACTATGTCCTTACCTCTAAACTCATTCACCAGGCCTTTACCTATTATCTCTATGATGAAGAAGCCACCAGCGCCACTAAGTAAGGCCTTAGCGACATTTTGAGATCGCATGATGCGGTCGACACTTTCATCACTTGATAAAAAGGCACCAGTATTTAAATAATATTATTTATCACTTTCTAATTTAACTTTGCCAGGATTGAATGGCGCTATACCTAACTATGCGCATCGCTCAAACCCTTGGCATGAGTCATAAACAATACTCTCACCACTGCTAAAACTGCGACTAAAGGAACTGAGCGCTACCCCAAACCCTTCTTTGAGTTATTCATCTTGCCTTCTAATTCAACATTAGATAAGTGAGCCACGGCTCCTCTTCTATCTTAATACTCTCATTACTCATTAGGTCGATATGAATTAATGGGCAATCGCTATCCCCTAATATCTGATATCAAATGTTAATCTCCCTTATTTACTTATATTGTGCAGGAGATATAACTATGCTTTAAGATTTTGCACAAAATTCTTAAAAGGCTTATAGATGATTAAACCCAAGATGACAACAGCGATAAATTCGCCAATGCCCACTTGTAAACCATTAATTAGCAAACCCACCATAAAATTATCAGGCATGATGATATAGCTGAGCATGGCACCAACGATGAGAGCATTAAAGACGACAGGCATCATGAGCGATAAAATAGGGCGATTAAATAAAAGGACATTGCGGAATAAATAGGCAAAGTACAACGATAAGAAAGAAGCTAAGGTGCCAAATAGCACATCCATCATACCGATGATATCTGTTCCCATGAGAACCCCAACAAAATTAGTGATCAGACAGGCAAAAGTTAAAGGCCAGATCATATCCTTCCTAAAGAGCACAAAAAGGATCAGCACTTCAGCGACCCTAACTTGGATAGGCC
Source organism: uncultured Erysipelotrichaceae bacterium (assembly GCA_937893115.1). GTDB lineage: Bacteria > Bacillota_I > Bacilli_A > Erysipelotrichales > Erysipelotrichaceae > CALUZH01. Next base: position 2,461 of record CALBGK010000251.1, read on the forward strand.
CGAAGCTAAAACTGGCCAAAAGAAGAGTTAAAGCGACATATACGGCTGCAACTATGGCATATAATGATATTTTTTTAACGGTCATATAATAATCTCCTTTAAAAAAGAAGCATAACTTCTTTTAACTAAATTATTTTACAATGTCAGCAAAAATAGTCAATCATTCGATACCATCCATCTCCATGGCCAGTACTAAAGCGATAGTCTTGGCATCATGAATAACACCGTTTCTGATCATCTCTTTAATTTGTTTAAGAGAATACTTTTCCAGCATCAATCTTTCATCTTGATCAAGATTTTGCCCGATATAGGCACCCTTTTGGCCATAATAAAGATATATCTTTTCGTTGCAATATCCACAAGTCGGAACGATATGACCATAAGACTTTAAATTCTTACACTCATAACCCAGTTCTTCGTGGCATTCACGGATGATGGCGTCATCCGGCTCTTCACCCTTTTCTAATTTTCCGGCGCAAAATTCCAACATTTCTTCTCCGGCTGCGTAGCGGTACTGCCTGACCATAAAAAAGCATCCATCATCATCTTGCAAGGCTATACAAGCTCCGCCATTATGCAGAACTACTTCTCTTTTAGCTTCGCTTCCATCATCTAGCTTCACATCATCCAATACCACATGAATAACTTTTCCATCATAGATTTCTTGTCTTTTTAGCTTTTTTTCCATTGTATTCTCCTATTTATAAATAACTAAATTCTTAACTATCGTATTACTTTTTTCTAATAAAGAATATAAAAATGACAGATAGGCACCTGGCGTGATGACACCATTCATCATCAAAAGGTCGATTTCCTTGTTGCGTACTAAGAAGTCGGCAAGTTGAATACAGTTTTGACTGAATACAAAATAGGTTTTAAAAGGGCCTTCTTTAAACTTGTATAAATTACAATGCGTATCTAGATATACTCTGGAAATATAATCATCGGCCTTAACTTCTAGTCCAGCATCTATTTGTCGCTTAGCTGCACAATCAAATGGATAGGCATCCTTCATCAGCAGATCTATACGGTTTTGAATCTGAGCTATCTGATTTTCATCAACATCTAATTGGAAATTAAAAATCATCGTCTTGCCATCTTTAAGGCTGTTTTTAAAAAAAGCATCTCTATCTGTCACTACCAGTACCCCTTCGCCTGCACTACCCATCAAAACGCGAGCTTCAGGGTCATGCAGACCATATGAATAGATGGTTCCATTCAGGCAGATATCCATATGGCCAATGGCCTCAAAACCACCGTCATGCGTATAGATGGATATCTCTAAAGGATAAAGTGATGGTTCAGGCTCATATCTGATATATTCTTTCATCTTAGGATCACTTTTTATGCGCATATATAATCGTGCAGGCAGAAGAGCAGTAATGATAGCCGGCAAAGATATCGAGATATTAAACTTCTGATTGAGTAAAAGAAATATCCAGCTCAAACTGTTAAAGATGCCAAATATGATCAGATAGATACCAGCCAGGACAAAGATGAAACTGGAACTGACCAGCGGTAAAACTATGAGGACAATGCCAAAAATGAAGTCAAAGAAGAAACGAAAAAGGCTAAATATTACCCCTTGGATGTGTTGTTTGCGATATATAAGATAGTTAATCAATTGAATGGCAGCATTAAATAAAGCGTATAAAGCTACTACCAAGGCAATAAAACGTGTATAGACATTAGGAAAAGATACGATCAAGATAAAGAATAAAAGATATATGAGACCATATAAGATATTGTCACGCAGATTTTCTTTATCGAAGAAAATACCGATAAGCTTAGATATAGATAAGAAGGCTAGAGCACATAGGGTGATAATTCTAAGCAGTGGTATGACAATTTCAGCCTGCATAGTGAGCACGATGCCGATG
>CALBGK010000252.1 GCA_937893115.1 uncultured Erysipelotrichaceae bacterium
GATATCTAATGTCAATATTTATGGCTTAGATGAAGCCGTTAAGGGTAGTAAGTATCCTATGGCTACAGATTTGAGTTTATTAAATGATGACATCACCAAGACTGTGGTTAGACTAGCTACCTGTAAGGCAGGAGAAGGTCATGACAATTTCTTGAATGGTATTTTAGTTCAATTCGATTTGACCTTTACTAATAAGGCTTGGGTGGAGGCTGAACGCTATCACTTTCTCGATTTCATCTCTAGCCAATCGACCATGCATAGAATATGTCATTTTGATTTAGACAATTCTTATATTAAATATGTCGATGCAAGAATGATAGAAATCATGAAGGAAAAGGTCAAAACTTATAATGACCTGCAAAAAGAAAATCCTAAAGATCCTAGTTTAAAGGAAAAATATTTAGAGATATTATATTCTAATCCTGCCGGTTTCAAATTAACAGCGAAGATGACAACTAACTATCGCCAATTGAAGACGATATATCATCAAAGAAGAAATCATCGCTTGCCAGAGTGGCAGATATTCTGTGATTGGTTAGAAACTTTACCACACAGTGAATTTATAACTGGTATCATTGAAGAGAAAGAATAATCGGTAATGTGGACATATCTTTTCATATGTCCATTTTTTATAGGAGGAAAAATTATGTGTACATGTCTCAGTCTTAAAAATAAGGACTTCTACTTTGGACGTAATCTGGATTTAGATTATAGTTTCAACGAACAGGTTGCCATTACCCCAAGAAGATATGAATTCAAACTTAAAAATGGCAATACATTCTATAATAACTACGCTCTCATCGGTATGGCGACGGTCTATGATGAATACCCTTTATATGCTGAAGCTATAAATGAAAAAGGTTTAGGTATGGCGGGATTAAATTATCCTTTTCACGATATGTATCCTGAGCCAAGAGAAGGTAAAAACAACATCTCCCCTTTTGAATTCATCCCATATATCTTGGGGCAATGCGTAAGTGTAAAAGAAGCTAGAGAAATATTGAAAGACTTATGGCTTGATAATGTGGCGTATTCAGATAAATTACCGCTCACAGTCTTGCATTTTATGATAGCTGATAAAGATGAGTGCATTGTTATTGAACATGGTAAAGATGGTTTGATGATTTATGATAACCCTTATGGTGTCATGACCAATAATCCATCTTTCCCCTACCATTTGGAAAATATTAAGAACTATATGCACTTGAGTTCTGACAATAGTGAAAATCGTATCAGCAAAAATATAGATATCAAACCCTATGGCGAAGGTATGGGTGCCATTGGTTTGCCAGGTGATTTTTCATCAGCTTCAAGATTTATCAAGACCAGTTTTTTAAAATTGAACAGTTATTCTGACACAGATGAAAATAGTAATGTAGCTCAATTTTTCCACATACTAGATAGTGTCGTGATGGTGAGAGGTTCGGTTATTACTGGTAATAATCACTACGATATTACGACTTATTCTTGTTGTGCGAATGCTTCTAAGGGCATCTACTACTATAAGACTTATGATAATTTAGGAATCAGCGCCGTCAACTTGTTTAATGAAGATTTAAATGGAAATAAACTCATTGTCTATCCTTTAAATAAAGAATTGATGATAACTTACCATAACTGATAATTCTCTAATCAAAATCGTTGACAGTTATATATTCATTAGGTAAGATGAATTTGCTTGTACAACTGGCGGAAGTGGAATTGACCACATGAAGTATAAGATAAGGGATAATAGCCGACCGTCTGGGCGAAACTTGGGCACAAATGTGTCGGTTTTTATATGAAGCCAAGGAGGAAGAAATGAAAACAGAATGGCAAGGATTTAAGGGTAAAATCTGGCAAGAAGAAATCGATGTCCGTGATTTTATTCAAAACAACTACACTCCCTATGATGGAGATGAAAGCTTCTTAGTTGGGCCTAGTGCAAAGACAGAGAAATTGTGGTCTGAGCTACAGAAGTTACAAAAAGAAGAGAGAAGTAAGGGTGGCGTGCTCGATATGGAGACTGAAGTGGTTTCTGATATCACTGCATATGGTGCTGCATATCTCGATAAGGAGAATGAGACTATTGTCGGGTTGCAGACTGATAAACCATTAAAACGTGCATTTATGCCTTATGGTGGCATTAGAATGTCAGAAGAGTCATGTCGTACATATGGTTATGAACCAAGTGCAAAACTTCATGAGATATTTACTGAATATCATAAGACACATAATGATGCAGTTTTCCAAGCTTATACTCCAGAAATGATGAAAGCTAGACACAATAAGATAATTACTGGTCTACCTGATGCTTATGGTCGCGGAAGAATTGTCGGTGACTATCGTCGTGTTGCCTTATATGGTATCGATAGACTTATTGAATCAAAACTAGAAGACGCTAATCAAATTGGTGATGGCTGCACTATGACTGATGAAGTTATTCGCCAAAGAGAAGAGATCGCTGAACAGATTAAAGCTTTGAAGAAGATGAAGACTATGGCTGAAAGCTATGGCTATGATATTTCTAAACCAGCTAAGGATTCTAAAGAAGCAGCCCAATGGTTATACTTTGGCTATCTAGCAGCTATTAAGACACAAAATGGTGCTGCGATGTCTGTCGGTAGAATTTCTACTTTCTTAGATATCTATTTTGAAAGAGATTTAAGAAATGGCACTTATACCGAAAACGAAATTCAAGAAATTGTTGACCATTTGACAATGAAATTCAGAATGGTTAAGTTCGCTCGTGTGCCTAGCTATAATCAATTATTCTCTGGTGACCCTGTTTGGGCTACTGTAGATGTCGGTGGTAAGGGAGTTGATGGAAGAAGTCTAGTTACTAAGACTTGTTTCCGTTTCTTGCATACATTAGAAAATATGGGACCTAGCCCTGAACCAAACTTAACTGTTTTATATTCTAGCGCTTTACCACAAGGATTTAAGGACTATGCAGCTAAAGTATCTATCGTATCTAGCTCTATTCAATATGAAAATGATGACGTAATGCGTCCTATCTGGGGTGATGATTATGCAATTTGTTGCTGTGTATCAGCTACTCAGACTGGTAAAGAGATGCAATTCTTTGGTGCTCGTGCTAACTTGGCGAAGTGCCTTCTATATGCCATAAATGGTGGCGTCGATGAAAAGACTAAGGTGCAAGTCGGACCTAAGTATCGCCCTATCACTGGTGATATATTAGATTATGATGAAGTATTAGAGCGCTATGACACAATGATGGAATGGCTGGCTAAATTATATGTCGATACATTAAATGTCATCCATTATATGCATGATAAATATTATTATGAAGCAGCTGAGATGGCTTTAATCGATACAGATGTCAGAAGAACATTCGCTACTGGTATTGCTGGATTCTCCCATGTCGTAGACTCTTTGAGTGCTATTAAATATGCTAAAGTATCTGTCATTCGCGATGAAGATGGCTTAGCTGTCGACTATAAGATCGATGGTGATTTCCCAAGATACGGTAATGATGATGACAGAGCGGATGATATAGCTGTATGGGTACTAAGAAGCTTTATCAATAAAGTTAAGAAACATCACACTTATCGTAATTCAGAAGCTACTACTTCTATCCTTACTATTACATCTAACGTCGTATATGGTAAGGCAACTGGTAATTTGCCTGATGGACGTAAGGCTGGTGAACCATTATCACCTGGTGCTAACCCTGCCTATGGTGCTGAACAAAATGGTCTATTAGCTTCATTAAATTCAGTAGCTAAACTACCTTACGAATATGCTCTTGACGGTATTTCTAATACTCAAACTATCAATCCTGATGCCTTAGGACATAGTGACGAAGAGAGAATTCATAATCTAGTGACAGTACTTGATGGTTATTTCGACCAAGGTGCTCATCACTTAAATGTCAATGTCTTCGGAGTAGAGAAATTAAAAGATGCCATGGAGCATCCAGAAAAAGAAGAATATCAAAACTTTACTATTCGTGTATCTGGTTACGCTGTTAAATTTATCGATTTGACTCGTGAACAACAATTAGATGTCATCGCCAGAACATGTCATGACCACATGTAATATGGCGCTTGGTAAAATCCATTCAATCGAAACCTTTGGCTCAGTCGATGGGCCAGGGGTTCGATATGTCATTTTCATGCAAGGCTGTAAGATGCGTTGTAAGTTTTGTCATAATGCTGATACTTGGATGATCAAAGATGGAGATACAGAAGCTGCTGATGTCTTTAATAAGGCTATGCGCTATAAGGCCTATTGGAAAAATGGTGGTGGTATTACCGTATCAGGTGGTGAACCACTATTACAGATAGATTTCTTGATCGAATTATTTAAATTATTCAAAAAAGAAAATATCCATACCACTATCGATACTTCTGGAGCACCATTCAGTGAAGATGAAGATTATCTAAAGAAATTTGACGAACTATTAAATTTAACGGATTTAATACTCTTGGATATTAAACATATCGATAATGCCGAACATCTGAAATTGACAGGCAGAGAAAATACCAATATTTTAGCTTTGGCTAAATACCTGTCTAAAAAAAATAAAAAAGTCTGGATAAGACATGTCTTGGTACCAGGCATTAACGACGATGAAGAAAATCTTTACAACTTGCGAAAGTTTATCGATGGCCTTGATAATGTCGAAAGAGTGGAAGTATTGCCTTATCACAGTCTAGGTGCCTATAAGTGGGAGAAATTAGGTCTAGATTATCCATTAAAAGGTGTTGAAGCGCCAAGTAAAGAAAAGGTTGAAATGGCCCGTAAAATACTTGGAGCATAAAAAGATGGCTTAGCCATCTTTTTATGGTGGTCAAAAATTATAACATAAAAAAAAGTAAAATTTGTGAAAAAAATATCAATTTAATGTGTAAATTAAATAAATTGTGCTAAAATTAATACGGAGATAAAGAAAAAGGAGAATACAATGAAAAAGATTACTATTTTTATTCTTTGTCTAATGATGCTTGCTGGTTGTAGCGGCAACGGCGGCGGAGATACATATTCTGCTACTGCCACAGGCTATGGTGGAGATGTTACAGTAACAATTACAGTCGCTGATGGCAAGATCACTAAGGCCGAAATATCGGGAGACGGAGAAACTAAAGAAGTTGGGCAAGCTGCATTTGATACATTGGCTAGCTCGATCGTCGAGAATAATACATATGATATCGATGTAGTGTCTCAAGCAACAGTTACTTCTACAGCTGTTAAGAAGGCTACTAAAGATGCGATGACTCAGGCAGGATTGTTAGGCGAACAAACTGCTGGCGTCGAAGGTGCATGTACAGTCGATAATATGAGTCTAGAAGATATCAATAAGTTCTTGAATGAGAGTGCTGACATGGGTGAAGGTACTGTCGCTAATGCTGTAGCTGTAATTCCTATCAACCACGTTGACGGTCCTAGAAATGAAACTAATTTCTATGCTTTCGTAAACTTCAAGTACAAAGCAAGAAGCTATATCAAATATCAAATTACATATTTGAGCTGTACTTGCCGTCAAGCTGATGTCAACTTCTGGCAAACAGCTTATGTTGAATTGACTTTACCTGATAGTAAAGATATCAAGGATGCTGAAGTTCGTACACTATCTTTCGATAAGGATTCAACTGACCACTACTTAGCTGGATTCTGGGGTGATAGTAACCCTACACCAGCTGGCGCTACTTACGAACAATTTAAAGAAGAATATATTCCATTCTTCATTGATAAGAATTATGAATATATTTCAACATTAAGTTTCCAAGAAGACATTGATCCTGCATTATATAGTGAAGGTGAAGGCCGTGAAAACTTAACGCTTGACACATTCACAGGTTCATCTGTATCAACTAACAATATCATTCGTATGTTGAATGCATTATTTGAATACCATGCAACAGATGAATACTTCCAAAGCTAATTAAAAAGGAGAAATTAGAAAATGAAAAAATTATTACTTGCACTTGCAGTAATGTTAACATTAACTGCATGCACATCAACAAACACACCTGTTGAAACAGAACCAGTTGAAACTACAACTCCAGAACCTACTGAAGAAGTAGTAACAGCTGATCTTCCTGCACCTCAAGACACTACAAAAGAATACAAGGCTAATGCTGAAGATG
>CALBGK010000253.1 GCA_937893115.1 uncultured Erysipelotrichaceae bacterium
CTTTGAATTTTCTACCATCTATAATACAGTTTTCTAACACATCATTTAAATCAGAATACCAACCCACAAAAATATTATCATCATCTTTAGATTCAGTCATGGCTCAATGGCAAATCAGTCTGATTCTAGCACTTGATAATTTAGACATTTCATCATCTTCTCCAGGTTCTCTGAACATTCTATAGTGAACCCCTTTAGAGGTATAGATGTTTATGCGATTGGGCGCCTTTATGAAAATGAAGAAAATCAATACTTACTCTTTAATTGCGATTTTCATCATATCAAGATAAGTGCTTCAATGCGCCATTTCGGATTACTGCATATACATTATTTGAAAGTGAAAATAATCTGGGGCTTTTGTAGAACCTTTGCCTCTTATCAAAACTTCAAAACCATCAACTTCATCAATAGAATGATAAGTTTGCCCACATTCAACATAATCAAAGTTTTTGGTATCCGCGTTAACAAATACGCCTCTAGAACCCATAAGAACAACTATCAGATATTTTAAAATAAGCGATAATTCAAACAACTTAATTTGCCGATTCTTAAATTTAAACTTGTCATCAAAGCATTCATTATGTTTAAAATTGAGAAATTCCCCCTGTCCTACCAGGAAGCATTTCTCCAAAAACTATTATCAAAGCCAAATTTATTCTCCTCTTCATTTCATGGTATCCATGCAAATAAATATTCTTATTGCTTAGACATCATATAGTAGATATCATATGTGCCTGCTAAAGTCCACACAATTGTTTGAATAACATTGATTCACTAATACTATCAATCAATATTTTTAATATACATTATTTCTTATTTGATTTGTATTAATATTAATTTCTGGCATTCCAATTCACATAACTATTTAAAATGATAGGATATGCTTTAAGGAATTATCCCAATGCTTTTTTAGCTTATGCAAGTTTCTAGGATAATATTTGAAAAATCTAAACTTGATTTCTCTACTTATACATAATGATATATTGAATTCGTCCAAAATGAATTCATCAAAGATTTAGCGAACGACCTTGGAATTATCATATACTATAAATCCCTAATTTATGATAATCACTAGTTCACTTATTTTTTGATATAAGTTTTTGTATAATGGTATAATCATACTTATGGATAACTTAAGTCTGCTATTATTCGCAAATAAAGAACTATTAAATATCATCATATTCTCTTTACTAATCATCATAATTTTATATTTTTCCTTAAGAAATGTAGTTAAAAAACATCTCTTTATTGTCATACTAACTGCCGTCTATGGTTTTTTGACATTTTATAATCTAGGCTCAATGCAGGGAGCTAGTAGCTTCTATGAAGTAACGAAACCTAATTCGACTGTGATATTGGAAATAGATGATGAAGAGAATTATTTTGATAAGATATATGCAACTTCTTTAGAAGGTATATCTAATGGCAATAATCGCTATCAAATATACTTTCATGACATCGTCATCGAAGGAAGTAATGATTTAGAAAATTTTGACTATATCACCACTCTTAGTGATGAAGAATTCGGCAAGTGGTCAGTTTATGAATGTCCGATGAGTTATTCCTATAAATACATAAGGTTAAGCTTCCCTAGCATTGATTCTGTTATCAATGAGATAGGTTTTTACGATTCCATAAATCAAGAATTTAAAGATTTAAAGGTCATCCAAGCTGATGATACTACTTATGATCCCAATAATCTAATCGACGAACAAGCTGCCTTAGTAGCTGATTTTGACTATCAAAATGAAACCTACTTCGATGAGATTTATCATGTGCGAAATGCTTATGAAATAGCTAATGATTTACCACTTTATACAGCTGTTCATCCTCTTTTAGGAACTAGATTTATCGCCTTGGGCATTGAGATTTTTGGCATGAATCCTTTTGGCTATCGTTTCTTTGGTGCCTTAGTATCGACACTACTGGTCCCTCTACTATATATTTTGACCTATAATCTTTTTCATAAAATTAGATGGGCAAATATCGCTGCCTCCCTATTCTGTCTTGACTTCATGCACTATACGACCGGTCGTATCGCAACTCTAGAACCATTTTCTCTACTATGGATAATACTCATGTATATATTCATGGTAAAGTTTATGAATATTAACTATCTTAAGAATCTTAAAAAAGCTATCTTTTATCTATTCTTGTCAGGTCTTATGATGGCCTTTGCTTGGGCTACTAAATGGACAGGCATCTATGCTTCAATAGGTCTAGCCATCATCTTCTTCTATCAACTATATGTCGTCTTAAGAAACACAAAAGATAAACATAAGATTAAAAAGACCATTATCATCTTATTATCATGTATCATCTTCTTTGTCATAGTTCCTGTCATCGTATACTTTTTAACTTTCCAAGGTATCTATATCTATGACATTTTACCAACCAATATCACAGAAGCCATAAGGCAATTATTTGATTATACCGAATATATGTTCACTTATCACAGTAGCTTAGAGAGCACTCATCCTTATTCATCCAAGTGGTATATGTGGCTATTTGATATCCGCCCTATTTGGTATTATGTAAATTATTTAGGTGAAAATATTCAAACGATATCTTGTTTCAACAACCCTATCATATCTATCGTTGGTTTTTTGACCATATTATATACGATATATAAAGGATTTAAAAATAAGGATAAGGTCGCTATCATCATCAGTATGGGCTATCTTTCATCCTTAATTCCATGGGTATTTATAAGTCGTACAACTTTTGCATATCATTACTATCCGTGTATACCTTTCTTGATTTTAGGTATTATCTATTTCTTTGCAAATAATAAAAAAGAAAAGCTCCTTAAAGCTTTCCTTATTGTCACAACAATTATCTTTGTGATCTATTTACCAGTCATCAGTGGATTTATGACTTATGACTTTTTCGTCTCATATATCTTGAGAATATTACCTTCTTGGTATTTTGGTTAAAATTTAGCTTCATCTATAATTCTAAGAGCTAACTTTTTAGTCATCTCATCTATATCATTCAAGGGATTATATTCAACTAAATCAAAAGAGGCAAAGTTTTTACGATATTTAACAATCTCAGCTAATAATTCTTCATAGATAGACATCGATGCCCCGTTTTCAACAGCAGTCGATACTCCGGGAGCTATCTTAGGATCTAGGAAGTCAAGATCATAACTCAAATGAATTCCATCAGTGCCATCTAAAGCAATACTTAATGCCTCATTAAAAACTTCTTTAATTCCTCTTTCATTAACTTCGTCCATAGTGAATACTTTTGTCTTGGTCTTGTCAAGATTGATATATTCACCATCATCAATGCTATGAGCTCCAATGATAACAGTATTTTGCGGCTTGATAAAATTACCTTGATGGAAGTCAAAAAGATCATTATCGCCATATCCATTTATACATGCACAAGGTAGGCCGTGTAGATTGCCAGAAGTAGTTGAGGCCATAGTATGATAATCCGTATGAGCATCTATCCAAATTAAACCGATGTTGCCGTTACGATTAACACTAGAAAGTGCGCTCGATATAGCTAAACTATGGTCACCACCTATCAAACTTACAAAATCATCTTTGCAAAAGCCATTCATATACTCGTAGATATCTTTAAGATATTGATGTAATTGCGTAAAATTCTTCTTTAAATCTTTAGGATCTAAACTCTTCTTAACTGTTGGCATATCGAAATATTTGATATTGACATCCCTATCTTTAAATAAAGCTCTAGGTCCAAGTGCAGTACCATCGATATGAACACCTAAGTCTGAGCAAGCCCCAACATAATACTTGTTCATTCAATCACCTTAATAAATATTATGTCATCTTTAGTTTTTTTTCAATATTAATAAAAATGCTATATAATAAAAATTATGAAAAAATTAAGCGAATTATTTAAAGGATATCCTTTAGATTTTGACTTGGAGATCAAAGGTATCAAAACATCTTCGAAAGAAATAGAAGAAGGAGATCTCTTTCTATGCATAAAAGGGCTTGGTGTTGATAGACACGATTATATCGATGATGCTATAAAACGTGGTGCGACAGCTTTGGTCGTATCAAAAGATATTGATGCAGATATCCCCTATATCAAAGTTGATGATACAAATGCCATCATCGATGAACTTTATCGCCGCTTTTATGATAATCCCCAGGATGATTTAAAAATTATCGGTATCACTGGAACTGATGGTAAAACATCTTCGGCAACTATCATTCAAACACTGATCGGTGCTGATATCTGTGGCTACATCGGAACCAATGGTTATTCATGTGCTAAATTCAAAAAGGACACTAATAACACGACTCCTGATAAAGATAAATTATATGGTTATTTTAGAGAATTTGTTGATGCTGGATGCAAATATGTAGCGATGGAAGCATCTTCAGAAGCCTTTTTCTATCATCGTCTCGACAATATCACCTTCGAAATAGGCGGAATAAGCAATATCACTTCCGAACATCTAAACACACATAAGACGTTAGAAAATTATATTGATTGCAAAAAGGAATTATTTAGAAAAATAAAAGATGGCGGCTATTCCATCTTAAACAAGGATGACAAGCACTATGATGATTTATTGGATGTCGCTAAAAATCCTTTGACATATGGTCGTTGTAAAGAAAATGACCTATATATCAAAGAAGAAGAATTCTACCCTAATAAAACGCTGCTAAATCTAGTCTACCAAGATAAAGAATATAAAATTAAATCTCCTCTACTAGGTGCCTTTAATAGCGAGAATCTATCCTTATCAATCCTTACATGTCTAGCCCTTGGTTTTAATATGCAAGATATTATCAAGAAGATTCCTGATATCAATATCTCTGGTCGCATGGATATAGTTGATGAAGGACAAAATTTCTATTGTCTGGTCGACTATGCTCATACACCAAACG
>CALBGK010000254.1 GCA_937893115.1 uncultured Erysipelotrichaceae bacterium
CGGACAAATAATTGGTTTTATAAGTAAAATAGATAAATTTTCTTCTTAGATTTTTACCTTAATTGATAGACTAATTTCAGTTTTAACATAGTCAGACTGGAGATCAATCTTTCAATTCCACACAGTTATGTGATATAAAAATTTAATATTTAAAAACAATAATTTATTTTACAATCTAGATGTCAGGGAAGTTTAGAATTTGGTAAAAATTAAAATAATAAAGGAGGAGCTGCAACTCCTCCTTAAATGTAACAGATAGGGTTAGGATAATTTATGACTCATACCTCCCGTCTATACTTTACTATATATATGAACTTCGTTCGTTTTGACTAATATAGAATTTTGTCTAGGGATATTTGTATTTTTGTGCATAATGTTTCATGTGAAACATAACTATTTAAAAATAATCTCGCTTATGCTATGATGATGACAAATAAATATTACAGACTAAGTAAAAACTTTATTTCTACAGAGAGATGATGGTTGCTGCGAATCATTGATGATAGGTTTTGAAATCTACCTGTAATTATTGATGTAAAACATCACGGATATGCCCGTTATCGCTATTGAGTAAAAAGAAAGGTGGCACCACGATTATTATCGTCCTTTGAAGGTGCTTTTTATTTTGAGAGGGGAAACTATGATTGATATTAAATTGATTCGTGAGAATCCTGAACTTGTAAAAGAAAATATCCGCAAAAAATTTGAAGATGAAAAACTAGTTTTAGTTGATGAAGTTAAGAAGTTGGATGAAGAATATCGTTCACTTAGAACAAAAGCTGATAGCTTAAGAGGCGAAAAGAATCAAAAGTCTAAATCAATAGGATTATTGATGAAAGAAGGCAAAAAAGATGAAGCTGAACAAACTAAGGCTGAAGTAGCTAGCATTAATGCTGAGATAGAGCGTTGTGAAGCTGAAGAAGCTAAGTTAGAAAAAGAAATTCATGACCGCATGCTGGTGATTCCAAATATCATTGACCCATCAGTACCTATTGGCCGTAGTGATGAAGAAAATGTCGAAGTTGCTCAATTTGGCACTAAGCGTGAATTTAATTTTGAAATTCCATATCACACAGACATCATGGAAAATTTTGGTGGTATCGATTTAGATAGTGCTAGAAAGACTAGTGGTAATGGTTTCTACTATTTAGTAGGCGATATTGCAAGACTTCATTCAGCAATTTTAGCTTATGCACGCGATTTCATGATTGATAGAGGATTTACTTATTGTATTCCACCTTACATGATCAGATCTGACGTCGTTAATGGTGTTATGTCTTTTGATGAGATGGAAAATATGATGTATAAGATTGAAGGCGAAGACCTTTACTTAATAGGCACATCTGAACATTCAATGATAGGACGTTTTATTAATACTATTATTAATGAGGATAAACTTCCTTATACTTTAACGAGCTATTCACCTTGTTTCCGTAAGGAGGTTGGTGCTCATGGTATTGAAGAAAGAGGTGTATATCGTGTTCACCAATTTGAGAAACAAGAGATGATAGTTATCTGTAAACCAGAAGAATCAATGATGTGGTTTGATAAATTATGGAAGAATTCAGTTGATTTGTTCTTATCTTTAGATATTCCTGTTCGTACTATTGAATGCTGTTCTGGGGACTTAGCTGACCTTAAAGTAAAATCATATGATGTAGAGGCATGGTCTCCACGTCAACAGAAATATTCTGAAGTATGTTCATGTTCAAACTTAGGCGATGCACAAGCACGCAGATTACAGATTCGTATTAAGGGTGAAAAGGGTAATTATTTCGCTCATACTTTAAACAATACTGTTGTTGCGCCACCAAGAATGTTAATTGCCTTCTTAGAGAATAATTTAAACGAAGATGGCAGTTTTAATATTCCGGTTGCTTTAAGACCATATATGGGTGGAATGGAAAAAATTATTAAGAAATAAGGTAGTTTAACTATCTTATTTTTTATGTTTCACGTGAAACGTAGGAGGAAAAATGATAGAAGCAGTATTATTTGATTTTAATGGCACAATGTTCTTTGATTTTGAATATCATGTCGAGGCATGGCAAAGCGTTGTAGATGAGATAAGCCAAGGAAAGATAATCTTCTTAGATTTCTTTGAGAAGAATTATGGTCTGCATAATAGACAGTTTATCAAAAAGATACTAGAAGAATGTGGGATCGATGTCGATGATGAAGAATTAGTGAGAATATCGAAACTCAAAGAAGCGAGATATAGAGAAATAGTTAAAGATAAAAAAGGCAAGTTAGCACCAGGAGTAGAAAAATTGCTAGATGAATTAAAAGCTAAGAATATCAAAAGAACCATAGTATCAGCATCCATCGTTGAGAATATCGAGTTCTTCTATGAGTATTTCAATTTATCTAGATGGTTTGAATTTGAAAGTATTATCTATGATAATGGCATGTATATCGATAAGATAAAGATGTATGAAGATGCTGCTAATGAGCTTAATACCGATATCAAAAGATGTCTGGTCTTTGAAGATTCGCTTATCGGTATCCATAATGCGATGATAGCAGGCTGTGACAATTGCGTATTTGTAAACTCGACTAAAAATCAAAGCGTCATTGAAGATAAGATAGTTCAAGAGATTGATAACTATGATAATTTTGATCGCCTTATCCTGAATAATTAAATTGAATAATTAAAAAATATAATGTATGATAGTAAAGGCACAACATTCATGTTCTAATTTGGTCAGGTCCGGAAGGAAGCAGCCATACGAGCCTCTGTTTGTGTGTGCCTTTTATTTATTATGGAAAAAGAAAAATATATGAAAATAGCTCTTGAAGAAGCAAGACTAGCCTATGTTGAAGATGAGGTTCCTATCGGTTGTATCATTGTGAAAGAAGGTACTATTTTAGCCAAGTCACACAATGAAAAGGTCAAAGAAAAGAAGGCTACTTTTCATGCGGAGATTATAGCTATAAACAGAGCAAGTGAAGCTTTAGATAATTGGCATCTAGATGATTGTGACATGTATGTTACTCTAGAACCTTGCATCATGTGTGCAGGAGC
>CALBGK010000255.1 GCA_937893115.1 uncultured Erysipelotrichaceae bacterium
TCTTTGACATCGATAGTCTTAGCATTAATAACTTCCTTATAGAAGATATTGAATTCTTCTTTGGTCAAAGGGCAATTGATATAATCGCCCTTAGCATCATCTTCCCATCTGGACTTATAGTAGGCATGATTAAAATCAATACTACTTTTTTCTACTATTGGTGAAACAGCGTCATAGAAGTAAAGATAATCTTTATCACATAGCTTTAAGATAGCCTTAGACAAGTCACCTTCACAAAGAGGTCCAGCGGCAATGATGGTCGGTATCTCATAATTAATCTCTTTTACTTCTTCATCTATCACCTTGATATTAGGATGATTTCTTATCGTTTCTGTAATATATTTTGAAAAGGCCAAGCGATCGACCGCTAAAGAAGAACCAGCTTCAACTCTAGTGCTATCAGCTGCTTTCATGATTAAAGAATCAAGGATGCGCATCTCATTTTTTAATAGACCTACCGCATTTTCAATATTGTCACTGCGCAAGGAATTAGAACAGATTAATTCACCTAAAAGGTCAGTCTTAAAAGCTTCATGACGCTTAACTTTCTTGCATTCATAAAGCTCTACTTCTATTCCTCGATTAGCTAATTGATAGCTGGCTTCACAACCAGCTAGTCCTCCACCCACTACTCTGACTTTCATTTGCTCTTCTTTTTACTACCTTTTTTTCTAATGAACTTAGGCTTTTCTTCGCCTTCGATATTTTCAATATGTTTACATTTCGGATAGTTACTGCAACCCAAGAAAAAGTTGCCATAGCGACTTTTGCGCTTCAATAATTCGCCGCCACAATCCGGACATACTATGCCTGTATGTTCTGGTTCAAACTTATCTTCTGATTTAATGCTCTTAGTATAGTGGCACTTTGGATAGTTGATACAAGAGATAAACTTACCATATCTAGATTGACGATAAACTAATTCACCACCACAATCTGGACATAATTCACCTGTCTTTTCAGCTTCCTTTTTTTCCATATTGGCATAAGCATAATCAACTAATGGGATAAAGCGGTCGTAAAAATCTCTTAAGGCTCCTACATAATCTATCTGCTCCAAAGCTATTTCATCAAGTTCTTTTTCCATTTCAGCCGTATATTTGATATTGATGACCGAAGAGAAATATTCTCTTAACATCTCATCAGTCAAGATACCCTGTTCAGTAGGATAAAAGTACTTAGTCTTAGAACTTTCACTAGCCTTTTTATGTTCGACATAGGCTCTTTTAATTATTGTATCGATGACAGTAGCATAAGTTGATGGTCGACCAACACCCTCTTCTTCTAAGGCCTTGATAAGTTTAGCTTCGGTATAACGACTAGGAGCTTCCGTAAAGTGCTGTTCATGCTCAATAGATTCATAGGTGAGTTCTTCATTGAGCTTTAGTTCTGGCAAGTTAACATCTTTAGAACTATCATAGTCTTTATATACCTTTAAAAAGCCATCAAAGGTCATGACACTTCCGTTAGCTGTAAATAGTAAGTCATCATTTTTTAGGCTATATGTCACTGTATCGCTCTCTACTGGTGCCATTAATGATGCCACTGTTCTGGCGTAGATCAATTTATATAATTTATATTGGTCATTAGTTAAATATGGTTTAACCTTGGATGGCGTATTTTCAATATTAGTAGGTCTGATTGCTTCGTGAGCATCTTGTGAACCGGCATCATTTTTAACTCGATATGAACCGACATATCTTTTGCCATATTCATTTTCTATCATATGCAAAGTATTTCTTACAAAGTCATCTGATAGACGTGTCGAATCCGTACGCATGTAAGAGATAAGACCCTGTGTCTCATCACCTAAATCAATACCCTCATAGAGAACTTGGGCTATCATCATAGTCTTTTTAGCTGAAAAGCCTAGTTTAGATGAAGCTTCTTGCTGGAGGGTTGAAGTGATAAAAGGAAGTCTAGAGAATCTCTTTTTAACTTGTCTATCAATATTTTCAACGATGAAAGGATTATGAATTCTAGCAAGGATATCATTTACTTCAGTTTCGTTATTGATGCTGGCCTTTTCACCATTAATTTTCGCTAAACTAGCTTTAAATTCTTCGTTATCGTGTTTGAAAATGGCATCTATTGTCCAATACTCCTTAGGTACAAAAGCTTGTATTTCTTTTTCTCTATCACATATCAGACGCATGGCAATCGATTGTACACGACCTGCACTCTTGGATTTGATCTTATTCTGTAATAATTTAGATAACTTAAAACCGATGATGCGATCTAAGATACGACGAGTTTCTTGCGAATGAACTAGACCCATATTGATAGGACGAGGATTCTTTAAAGCTTCAAGGATCGCTTTTTTTGTAATCTCATGGAATTCAATGCGAT
>CALBGK010000256.1 GCA_937893115.1 uncultured Erysipelotrichaceae bacterium
CGCAATCTGTGCAATCATGATATTTGTATTATCATCATCAGTAACCGCTATCACTGCTGATGCACTATCTACTTTAGCCTCACGTAGTTTATCAAAGTCCGTTCCATCCCCAACAACAGATAGACCACCAAAATTGGACGCCAAACGTCTAAAGGAAGCATTGTTACTATCCATAATCAAAACATTTTCCCCCTCATCAGAAAGAGTATTTGCAAGATATGCCCCAAGTCTTCCACAACCGATGATAACAGTATATGTATCCGGTTTTTTTGATTCAAAAAATTTCATTAATTACCTCCTTGTTACATGCCCTACTCCGTGTGTATCGTATTCAATATTTTTTTTATACACAACGTGATCAACACCACATTTATCATATTCAATTTCAATATTGTTGGGTGGTTCGGGCGGAACATCACTTTCATCGAATGCACACATACCACATGAAATGAATGTTCCATATGTACTCAAATTATAATTTGCCGGACGATAGGTAGGATCTAGCGCTCTTGCTGCCCGAAAATGCTTCATAGCTGTAAGATGATCGCCTGTTTTTTCGAGAATGATACCTAATAAATTATGTGGTTCTGGTGCATGAGGATAACGCTCCATGGCTTGACAAATGAGTCCTATGCAGGATTTATATTTTCCTTCTGCAACAGAAGATTTAACTAATGCACAAAGTCGAGTTAGCTCATCACAATCTCGAATCACGTTTGTTTCTTTCATTGTCGGTGCTCCTTTCTTATTTGCTTATATGGTACTGCAAATGATGTGACCTGCACGTGAGATAACAAGTAATTCTGTGAGCATGAGGTGAGAACTTTGTGAATAAATTGTGAGAGATAAAAATAAAAACCACTTTGATCAAGTCAAAGTGGAAAAATGCTTACTCATCTACTAACCTATACCCTACACCAATTTCCGTTAAGATATATCTCGGTTTTGCAGGAATTGGTTCAATCTTACGACGAAGACCGGCCATCAAGGCTCTAAGTGCCTGTGTATCCGTCCCGTATCCAACACCATATATTTCTTTTAAGATATACTGTGTGGTAAGTACCTTGCCAATATTTTTAAAAAAAAGAGAAAGTAAACTGTATTCCATAGATGTAACATGGAGTGAATTTCCTGCTAAAAAAACTTTTCTTTTTTCCAAATCGATAGTAAGGTCGCCAACCGATAATATTGGTCGCAATTGTTGAGTAGTTGTTTTGTGTAAATGACGGATAGCAACTCGGATTCTCGCCATGAGTTCAGTTGCTGAAAATGGTTTTGTAAGATAATCATCCGCACCAGCATCCAAAGCGGCAACCTTATCTTTATCCTGATCGCGAGCTGAAACTACAATAATCGGAATCTCCGACCAACTTCGGACTTTTTTGATAACTTCCATGCCATCAAAATCCGGCAACCCTAAATCAAGAAGCATAAGATCAATATTCTGAGAAATTAATATGGACATAGCGTTCTGTGCCGTACTTGCTGTTTGATATGCAAATCTTTCCTGTTTCAATATATAAACAATGAAATTACGAATTTGCTCATCGTCTTCTATTATCAAAATAGTTTCATTTTTGTTCATCATGAGAGTCATCCTCCAAAGGCAATGTAAAAGTAAAGGATGCACCGCCTTCTTTTCTGTTTTCAGCCCTGATATTTCCTCCATGTGCTTCTACAATCGATTGGCAAATTGCGAGTCCTAGCCCAACTCCACGCTGTTTAGCATCCGGACTTTTACTATAGCTAGTATAAAACATCTGAAAAATATAAGGAAGATCTTGTTCTGCAATGCCATGTCCATGATCTGTAACAGTTATGCTGGCATAATTATCATCTGTGCTAACACAGATTGAAATCTTATCATTCTTTTCAGTATGTTTAGCGGCATTATCCAAAAGATTGATAAGTACCTGACTGATTAATTTTGCATCCATAGGCACCATAACAACTCTTTCAGGCATTTCAACCTCAATAACTCGTTCAGGAAGCCGTTTTTCCATGACCATAAGCGCAGCTCCTATCGCTTCTTCCACAGCTTCTGGTTGCTTATTAAGTGTCAGTCTACCTTCCTGTAATTTTGTCAAATTAAGAATATTCTCCACCAAGCCATGAAGCCAATCTGCATAATTATATACATCTTTTGCTAATGCATATCTAGGATCATCAGGATCTGTCATATCTATCAACATTTCACTAGTACCCATTATGCCTGAAAGAGGAGTTCGAATATCATGAGAGATTGCTCTAAGTAAATTTCCGCGATAACGCTCCTGTGCTGTTTCTTCTCGGCTTTTTGCCTGGGCCTGTAAACTTCTTAATCGTTCCAAGGCTAGAGCGGCACTTTCAATAATAGAATGAAGCATTCTACTTTGTGATGAAGTCATTTTAGAACCTTTCTCTGCTGGAATGCGTAAAATGGCAAGAATCATATTTTTTTCAAATATCGGATAGTCATATTCATAATCGGTAATAATCTGATTATCACAAAATTGCCTCATACGTTTGCAAAGTTCATAACAATCCTGCAGTTCGCGATGAATGATTATACCGTCCTCTCTATATTGTAAAAAAGTTTTTTCAGGCACACCATTTTCATCAAATAAAATACAGGAAGCATTACACCCAAGCGCCTCACTTGAGGTCTTAATCATGATTTCTGCAATAGCATTCATATCCTCTGCATCAGTCAAACAATTTGTCAAATGATATAAAGCATTGCTTTCTGCTTCACGTTCCTTCGCTTCGATAACAGCTTGCTTTACTTTTGTTGTCAACGCACTAGTCACAATAGATATTACCATCATAATTGCAAATGTAATCAAATAGGTCATATCATTGACTTTAAAGGTGAAATACGGCACTGTAAAAAACCAATTAAAAAGCAGAATCGAAATAACTGACGCGCAGATTCCATAAAGATAACCTTTGGTAATTAAAATTGACAGCAAACCATTTTTACCTACTTTTCTTATATATTTTTGCACGGTACACCTCTTTTTAAGTATAATGCAAATGCTGTGAATTTTATGTGAGAATGGCTTTATCTAGCTTGTACCATATAAAAATAATTGTACTCATTTTTCGCGATAAAAGTGTAAAGGTTCAATCACAATTTTTCATTATTTGTTGCATCGTCGTTATAAATCAGGTAATATCATTATTTAATTCAACATAGAGTAAATATTATATTTTGACTTTCCAAATCTTAGTAAAATACATAAAACTCATAATTAATATTATTTATCATTAAACATTGAGATAATATCATATTATCACGTTTTGGTTCATCAATGTTTATTCATTTAATGATATTAAACTCCTTTTCAAGTTATTTAAAATTAAACTAAATCTATTAATTCTCAATTTTGAATTAATGTTTTCATTCCAATATATGTTCTTTTGTTTTTAATCTAGATAATAAGCATACTGTTTCAACATGCATGGTATGAGGGAACATATCATATGGATATATAGTATCAAAACTATAACCCTTTTCCTTAAATATTTGTAAGTCTCTAGCCAAAGTTGCCGGATTGCATGATACATATACTACCTTAGCTATATCGTGTTGAGCTATCTTATCAATAACTTCGATATTTAGCCCCTTTCTTGGCGGATCGACAATAACGATATCCTTATCAAGCAGATACTTATCTAATCCATCTTTTGCATCACCTAAATAGAATTTCGCATTAGTAATGCCATTCATCTTGGCGTTCTGTTTGGCATCGTCAACTGCTTCTCTTACTATTTCTACACCAGTGACCTCTTTGACATGTTTAGCCATAAATAAAGAGATAGTTCCTATACCAGAAAATAAATCTAGAACCTTAGTATTTGAATCGACATTAGCCAAGTTGAGAACCTTAGTATAAAGATTTAACATCTGTCCATGATTGACCTGATAGAACGATTTTAAAGATATAGCTACTTCAATACCCCCAAAAGAATCAATTATGTAAGAAGAACCGTAAAGAACTTTTTCTTCATCGCCTAAGACAACATTGTCATCACCATGTTTCAAATTCAAAATAAAAGATTTAATCATCGGAAATTCTTCCACCATCATGGCAACTAAAGTATTGATATGAGGCAAATTAAAAGTCTTAGTGACTAGAGCGACCATCACTTCTTTAGTACCATAAGACTCTTTGATGATGATATGTCTTAAATATTCACTTAAGGAATATTCTTTAATTAATTCTTTTAGTCTATTTAATATCTTATTTTCTATTTCACTTTGTACAAAACATTTGTCAAATTCAACGATGTCATTAGAATTCTTGCGATAAAAGCCAATGCCCCTTTCTTTAACTGGAATTTGCACTTTATTGCGATAACCATCAATTAAGGGGCTCGGGGTGATATCTTTTACTTTGACATCCAATTTAGCCATTTTATTCATCGTGCTATCTAAGATATCTCTTTTTAGCTTAAGACCATAGTTATAGTCGACATGGCGAAGGTCACAACCTCCACACTTATAAGCTACCTTACAAGGACTAGCTATGCGATACTTGCTAGGCTTAATCATCGTATCGATAATACCATAAGCTAAATTCTTTTTATGAGAGATGATCTTGACGATAGCCACTTCGTCTATCAACATCTGTTTGACAAAAATGACCAAGGAATCATATTTGCATATTCCTAAGCCATCTACTGTCATATCTGTACATTTACATTCTATCTTTTGATTTTTCATATATTTTCTTAATAAAAAACTTCATATTAAATGAAGTTTTATTCTGCTTCAGCTTCAGCTGTCTCTGTAGGTTCAGGCTCAGCAGTACTGCTTGGCGTCTCACCGCGCAACTCACTAGCTAATTCACTATCCAATGGTTCAGATACAACCTGAATGCTATAGTTAGACATCATCGCATTCTTAGTCAGCAAGACATAATTCATGCCTTCATCTTCACTATCGATATAATTATAAGCATTGATAGCTAAATCGTACATCTTCTTAGAATCAGTTGAAGT
The DNA here is from genome assembly GCA_937893115.1 of uncultured Erysipelotrichaceae bacterium. GTDB lineage: Bacteria > Bacillota_I > Bacilli_A > Erysipelotrichales > Erysipelotrichaceae > CALUZH01. Next base: position 4,987 of record CALBGK010000256.1, read on the forward strand.
GAAGTAAGTTGAAATAGGAAGCTTTTTGTTAACTATATCATAAGCCTCTTTTATAATAGCTTCTAAATCTTCAGTAGTGATGCTGTCGACGGTGTCGATATTGACACGCATCTGGGCAGAAGTAAGTTCGATATTCACACTTTCAGCTTTACTCAAAGAACCTAACTCAGTCTCTAATTCACTCATCTGGCTATCAGTAATTGCTGGGTCGAGGTCGCCGACAAAGCGATCGCCGAAGATAGGAGTGCCTGTCTGCAATTGAGCTTGTAGTAGTATACCACCATAAACTAGTAAAGGAATACCAATAATACATAAGCCAATAATCAACACAAGAGCTGACCTAGATAATTTTTTGCGAGGATTTTTAACTTGTTTATTTTCATTCATATTAATCACCAAAAGAATTCTATCATATAATTTATCGTTTGGCCAATTCCTTGTTAACTAGCTCACTTGCGAGTTTTGGATTAGCCTGTCCTTTCGAACGTTTCATGACTTGTCCTACCAAGAAGCCCATAGCTCTATCTTTACCATTTTTAAAGTCGGCTATAGATTGAGGGTTGTCATCTAAGACACTGATTACTAGATTTAATATCTCATCTTCATTAGATAATTGCTTAAATCCCTTTTCATCTGCGATAATCTTAGGGTCTTTGCCATCCATCATGATATTAAGTATTTCCTTAGCCTGCATGAAAGATACTTCTTTGCCTTCTAACATTTCAACCAATTTAGCGAAATATTCAGGAACGATAGGACATTCTTCAAAACTTAGACTATGTTTTGATAGGATATTAGCTAATTCGCCAGTCAAGAGATTAGCGACGGTCTTGGCATTTGTCGTATGTGCCATGATCTTTTCAAAATAGTGGCATAATCCCTTATTGGCAATGATGAGATTAGTGTCATACTCACTGAGTTTATACTCATCGATATAACGTTTAAATTTGACATCAGGTAGTTCAGGCATAGCCTTTTGAATATCTTCAATAAATTCCTTGCTCAACCTGATTGGGAAAATATTTGGTTCTGGGAAGTACTTGTAGTCAACAGAGCCTTCCTTTTTACGCATAGAGACAGTCGTTTGACTCTTTTCATCAAAACGTCTAGTCTCTTGAATAATCTCTTCCCCATTAGATAGACATTCTTTTTGTCTATTTACCTCATAGTCGATAGCTAGACGGACATTATTGATACTATTGAGATTTTTAATTTCAACCTTAGTACCATATATATCACTACCTTTAGGTTTGATTGAGACATTGACATCACAACGCATTGAGCCCTCTTCCATCTTGACATCAGAGACATCTAGATAATCTAGGGTTTGACGAAGTTTTTCTAAGTATAAGCTAGCTTCTTGGCCACTAGACATATCAGGCTCTGATACAAGTTCAATCAAAGGAACTCCAGCGCGGTTATAGTCGATTAATGTCTCATCAAATAGATGGAATTGTTTAGCTGTATCTTCTTCCATATGGATGCGATTGATGCGAATCTTCTTATAATTACCATCGACAAATATTTCGATATAACCATTTCTGCCGATTGGATGGAATTGTTGAGTTATCTGATAACCCTTAGGTAAATCAGAATAATAATAATTCTTACGGTCAAAGCGAATGAGCGGATCTATTGTTAGATTGAAAGCTGTACAAGCTTCAATAGCTTTTTTAACTGCTTCTTTATTGACACATGGAAGAGTTCCAGGATGAGCTAAATCCACTTCATTTGTGTCATTATTAGCTTGGTCTTTAAAGGCATAAGGAGCACCCGAAAACATCTTTGATTTAGTTTTGAGCTCTAAGTGTATTTCTAGACCTACAACGATATCGTATTCCATTAGATGACCTCCTTAGTCTTATCTTTTAAGCCAGTTCCCTCTTCAATAGCTAGGGCGATATTAAACATATCCTCTTCTTTAAAAGGATTAGATGTCAGATTAACACCGATCGGTAAACCATCAATATATCCCATAGGCACAGTCATTGAAGGTAAACCGCCAAAGTTAGCGATAATCATATGATTGTCAGCAACTAAAGATTCATCTGATAATTCATCGGTTGTCTGTCCTTCAATCAAAGGGGCTACACTAGGAGCTGCTGGAGCAATCAAGGCATCGGCGTCTTTTAGTTTAGACAATATTTCATTGACGATTAGTCTTCTAATCTTTTGAGCTTTACGTAATAATCTCTCTTGATTTTCTTCAAATAAGGCATAAGAACCGATGACAAAACGCTTCTTGATCCAAGGACCAAAACCCTTAGTACGCGTATTGATCATGATATCATCAGTCGTTTCGCCCTCTTCACGATGACCAAATAATATACCATCGAGATTGGAATGATTAGCTGTCGCTTCAGCGTTGGCAATGATGTAATAAGTAGGAAGAATAGCGCGCAATAATTCTTCATTAAAGCTCACTTCTTCAACGATAGCGCCCTTAGCTTTTAAGATATCGACGATATTATCAAATAATTTAATCGTTTCTGAATTATTGATAGCGTCTAAAACATTCTTAAATACTAAGACCTTCTTACCTTTAATATCACTATTTAATAGTTTAGAGTATTCTTTCTTTGCCACATTGGCACTAGTCATATCTCTATCATCACGTCCTTGTAAGACTTCTAACATCAATGCTGCATCATGAACATTAGTTGTGAAGTAACCGACATGGTCAAGACTTGAAGCATAAGGAATAATGCCATAGCGAGAAATGAGGCCATAGCTTGGTTTAATACCATAAATGCCACAGAAAGAAGCAGGCTTACGAACAGAGTCACCTGTATCTGAACCAATAGCCACGCTGACTACATTAGCACCTACTAGTGCTGCACTACCACCTGAAGAACCACCAGAGATACGATTATAGTCATAAGGATTATGACACTTACCAAAATAGCTAGTTATGTTAGTCCCACCCATGGCTAGTTCATCCATATTTGTCTTAGCGATAAAGACAGCTCCTTCATCCCTCAATAAATCGACGATATGAGCATCATAGATTGGAATATAATTATCTAAGATTCTTGAACAAGCTGTCGTCTTAATACCCTTAGTATTGATATTGTCTTTTAAAGCGATAGCTACACCCTTTAATTTACCTTCTAGATTTTCTTCAAGGCGCTTACTAGGGTCGATATAAGTAACACATGCGTTTAATTTTTCTTGACTATCTATAGCCTTCTTGTAGGCTTTTTTACACATGTCTTGATAGTTATCATTAAAAAAATCTTGAATCTTCATTATTTCACCACCTTAGGAACAACGACATGTCCTTGTTTAGTCTTAGCGACATTAGCTAGAGCTTCTTCTTGACTTAGACAATTAGTGACTTCATCTTCACGTAAATATGTCGTCTCGACATCAAAAGGGAAAATCATCTCTTCTACCCCTTCAGTATCGATTAAATCTAGTAAAGCTAGTTTTTTCTCCAAGATGACAAAGTCATTTTGAATGTCCTTAGCTTCTTCATCGGATAATTCAAACTTCAAATCCAAAGCTAATTTTTTAATCTCACTTATTTCCATTTAGCATCTCCTTAAATTCTTCTTCATCTATACAGGTAATATTTAAACTTCTAGCCTTGTCTAACTTAGAACCAGCCTCTTGTCCGAATATTACAAAATCCGTATTCTTAGATACACTGCCGGCGACATTGGCACCCAAATCTTCTAAAATCTTCTTAGCTTCGCTTCTAGTATAGGAAGCTAGAGTTCCCGTAAGGACGACAGTCTTATGATTAAATAATGACTCACCATTCGTCTTAGTTCCTAGATAATTCATGTTGATACCAGCCTCTTTGAAGGCTTCTATCATCTTGATATTTTGTTCCTCACTGAAGAAATCAACTATCGCTTCTGCAGTTATTGGGCCAATATCTTTTATAGTGCTCAAAGATTCCTTATCAGCTTGCAAGAGCTTATCCATGTTTAGGTATTCGCTAGCTAGTATCTTACTAGCCTTTTCACCAACTTGGCGAATACCTAGAGAATATATCAAACGTTCTAAAGAATTAGACTTAGAATTTTCTATAGCCGTAATAAGATTTTCATAAGATTTTAGGCCAAACTTATTTAAACTTAACAATTCATCTTTATGCTCAGCTAAATGATAGATATCTTCAAAAGAATTGAGTAATTTCGCATGATAGAATAATTCTACTTTTTTAACTCCTAAGCCATCAATGTTCATAGCATCTCTAGAGGCAAAATGGGCAATGCCCTCAACTAGCCTGGCACTACAATCGTTATTGATACAATAGTGAGCTGCCTCATTTTCTAGGCGATAGATGCGCGAGCCACAGACTGGACAAAAGCTTGGGAAGATATATTCTTTTTGACTGCCATCTCTTTTTTCATGCAGACTTCTTACAACCTCAGGAATAATCTCGCCAGCTTTGCGCACAACTACTTCATCGCCGATGCGAATATCCTTATCCTTGATAAAATCTTCATTATGTAAGGTCGCATAAGAAACTGTCGTTCCAGCCAAAAAGACACTTTTAAATTTGGCATTAGGCGTACATTTTCCTGTTCTTCCCACTGTCACAAAGATATCTTCTATCTTAGTGATGGCCTCTTCAGGTGGGAATTTATAAGCTATAGCCCACTTAGGAGTACGCGAAGTAAAACCTAGAGCCTTTTGGGTAGCATAACTATTGACCTTGATGACCATACCATCAATTTCATATGGCAAATCATGCCTAAATTCACTAACTTCTTTTATCCAATTGATGATATCTTCTATCGACATATACTTCTTGATACCATCATTTACTTTAAATCCTAATTTTTTAGCATAGATCAAGGAATCATAGTGATTATCAGCATTGACATCATCAGGCACATGATACCAGAAAGCATCTAAGCCCCTTGAAGCTGCAATGCGGGAATCGAGTTGTCTAATCGAACCGGCCGCTGCATTACGTGGATTGGCAAATAAAGTCTCGCCATTTTCTTGTCTTTGCAAGTTTAGGGCTACAAAGGCTTTTTTCGGCATATATACTTCACCACGAATCTCATAACGCTGTTTATATGGTATCGACATCGGTACTGATTTTATCGTCTTTACATTATTTGTGACATCTTCACCAGTGATACCATCACCTCTAGTGGCTGCCATCGTAAATAAACCATCTTCATAGATGAGTGTCATGGCCAAACCATCAATCTTATATTCGACACAATATTCAACTCGGCCATATTCTTTCTCTATCTTATTAGCCCATTCTCTTAATTCTTCATAAGAGAAGACATTACCAAGAGACAACATAGCTTTTTCATGTATGACCTTAGAAAAACTATCTAGTACGGCATGACCTAATTTTTGGGTTGGCGATGATGGATCATATAGTTCAGGATGTTTATTCTCTAAGTCGATCAACTCACGAAACAGGCGATCAAATTCACTGTCAGGAATAGTAGGATTATCTAATACATGATATTCATAGTTATATCTAGTAATCAATTCCCTTAACTCTTTTATTCTATTTTCATCCATACTTAAACATTATAGCAAAAAATATACTGTCTGCTTATATAAAAACTCTCTTTACATCTTTTGTAAAGAGAGTCATCTTTAATAACTTTGAGTATCAAGTAAAGCTATTCCATCTAAACGTATCTTAGTTCCACCATATTCCATTAAAGCCTTAATCAATTCTGCATCCGCTTCCTTATATCCACTGTAATAATAATATTCACGAGCCTTTCTTAACGCAGCATCTTCATAATCCATAATATCAAGAGAAACATAATCGGCGTAATCATAATTATCGTCGTGTTGATCATAAAAATCTTCGATTAGATAGATGCGCAATTCTTCTAAAAGATTATATAATTCTGGGTTCTCTTTGATGCTTTCTTCATCCATTACGACATCAAATTCTAAGCTGATATAACTATATTCATCATAATAATAATCTTTATAAGCTGGATTATTGGCGATATAATCCATGAAATATGCTTTCAATTCTTCATCTTCGATAGAATTTACATAAGTACGATAAGAATAAGCAACATATTCATGATCTTTAATGTAGGCATAAGAAAGGCCAAAGCCCTTAGTCATATATGCTAGTTCTGAAAAAGCAAAAGTCACGATAACAGTAACCACAAAGAAGATGATAACTTTCGAGCTGATAAATATCTTTCTTCGATAGACAAATTGAGCGACCATAAAAAAGATAAATACTAAGGAATAAGCAAGTAG
>CALBGK010000257.1 GCA_937893115.1 uncultured Erysipelotrichaceae bacterium
CGCCGGGTAATGGCCCCTACAATATGTAGGGGTTTTTAATTTTGATTATTTATTTAGCTATTTTTACAAGTATTTGGTAATATATATAAGCATATGGAAGGATAATGAATTTATGATCGAATATTTATCTCATAGTTCTGCTGAAACGATCGATTTAGCTTATAGGATAGGCAAACATCTTCATAAGGGTGATGTCTTATGCCTAAAGGGTGACTTAGCTGGTGGAAAGACTACTTTTACTAAGGGTATAGGCAAAAGATTAAATATAAAGGATATAATTAATTCACCTACCTTTAACATCTTGAAGATTTATGAAGGTGATTTACGCTTATTTCATATTGATGCTTATCGTTTAGATAATTCTGATTATGATTTAGGCTTTGATGAATTTTTAGATGAAGGTCTATCTGTCATTGAATGGCCTGAGTATTTTGGCAATTATTTGCCGAAGGAATATTTAGAAATTGAATTTATCTATTTAGATGAAAATGATAGAAAGTTAATCTTTAGACCATGTGGTAAAAGATATACTGAATTATTAAAGGAGCTAGATTTATGCTGACACTTTGTTTAGATACTGCTTATAAATACTTAACTTGTGCATTGATTGAAGATGATAAGATTGTCTTTTCTTATAGTGAAGAATGTTTTAAAAGACAATCTGAAGAAATCTTTGTGGTACTTGAAGATATGCTTCAAAAGACTAATAAACGTCTTTTAGATATCGATAGTATTTGTATCACTTCGGGTCCTGGATCTTATACTGGCGTAAGAATAGCGATGACCATCGCTAAGGTTTTAGCTTCTTTAGCTGATTTAAAATTATATACCATCTCCACTTTGCGCCTATATGCCAATATGCAAGCTAATACTTTAGTTTTGCTGGATGCTCGCGCTAATCGTGCCTATGTAGGCATCTATGATAAAGTTTCTATCATTATGGACGATACGGTATTGGAAATAGATAAGATTGATGCGACAGAGCATAATGTCGTTGGCGATGGTCATCTAATCGCTCTAGAAGATAAGATGCCAGACATTAGTGAAGCCTTTTTAAATACTAAGGCTATATGGCAAGAAGTCAAGGATATTGAACATCTCGTTCCTGTTTATCTCAAAGAGAGTGAATCATATTTAAAATGATTGAAAAAATGTTAGAAAAAGACCTCGATGCAGTCTTAAAGATTGAAGAAGAGGTATTTACATCTCGATGGACGAGAGATCAATTATTATATGAACTCAATGAAAATGAGTTTTCTCATCTCTATGTGATTAGATTAGACGACAAAGTAATCGCCTACGCAGGTATATGGATACTTTTTGAAAGAGCGGAGATTACAACTATTGCAGTAAGCAAGAAGCATCAAGGAAAAGGTTATGGTAGAATGCTTCTTAAACATCTACTACGCATAGCTATAGCTAATAATTGTGATATTTGTAGTTTGGAAGTTCGCCCATCTAATCAAATAGCTATTAATTTATATGAGAGTTTGGGTTTTGAGAAATTGCGCATCCGCAAAGATTATTATGCTGATAATCACGAAGATGCGATAGAGATGATAAGACTAATAGGAGGATTGAATGAAGAAGATTTTGGCTATTGAGTCAAGTTGTGATGAGACAGCTTGTGCGATTCTAGATGAAGAATTAAATATCTTATCTAGTGTAGTTACATCGCAGATAGATATCCATGCCCGCTTTGGTGGTGTCATTCCTGAAGTTGCTTCTAGAATGCATATTGAACAGATTTCTATTGTCATCAAAGAGGCTGTTAATAAGGCCGCTATCGATTTAAAGGATATCGACGCCATAGCTTATACTATAGGTCCTGGTTTAATCGGTTCTTTACATATTGGAGCTGCGGCTGCTAAGGCTTTGGCCTTTTATTATCAAAAACCTTTAATCGGTGTACATCACTTGCGTGGTCATATTTTTATCAATGAATTGATTGAACCATTGAACTATCCATTATTGGCTCTAGTAGTAAGTGGTGGCCATACTGAGCTAGTATATATGAAGGATGATAATTCCTTTGAAATTATTGGTACTACTTTAGATGATGCCATCGGTGAGACATATGATAAAGTGGCAAGAGTCTTAGGCTTAGAATATCCTGGTGGACCTAAGATTGACGCTCTAGCTAAAAGTGGCAAAGCTAACTACAGTTTGCCTACACCAAAGATCGATGCTTATAATTTCTCATTCTCTGGCCTCAAAAATGCCACTATACAGCTTGTCAACAAGCTTAAAGCGAATGGAGAACTAATCGATGCAGATTTGGCTTATGCCTTTCAAGATACAGCTTTACATTGTCTTTTAGACAAGAGCCTTAAAGCCATTGATGAATTAGATGTCAAGCAGTTTATTTTAGCAGGCGGAGTGGCTTGCAACTCACGTTTACGCGAATTAGTGAGCGAGAATGTCAAAGGTATTAAAGTTACTTTGCCACCACTGAAATATTGTACAGATAATGCTACGATGATAGCTGCTGCAGCATTCCACTATTTGAAACACGAACAGTTTGTCAACTTCAGTGCAGCATCAAAATCTTCAATGTCGATAGAGTAAATTAAATATGCCATTTTTTTCACAAATGTAGTATAGTAGTTTCAGAGGTGATGTAAATGAAGAAGATCTCCAAAGCTACATTAAAGCGCTACCCTATATATTTAAAGGCTTTAAATAAATTGAAAAAGATGGGCAAAGATAAAGTCATGTCTTCGGAATTGGCTGAGTTTACATCTATACAGCCAACTACCATACGCCGTGACTTTTCATTATTAGGCAGCCTAGGAAAACAGGGCTATGGCTACGACATCGACTCACTGATTGAAATCTTTTCACGTTGTTTAGGCGTTGACTATGATGAAAAGATTATCTTGGTGGGTGCTGGCAATTTTGGTAAAGCCATCTTGAATTATAATCATTGGGATAATGTCGTTGGAGAGATAGTCTGTGCTTTTGATAAATATCCAGAAAAATGTGGTGAATTATCAGTTCCTTTATATCACATCGATGATTTGGAAAATAAGATACCGGAAGGTTGTCATATCGCCATCATCTGTATAAGCGGAGATATCCAAACGACTGTTGATCGCTTAGTATCTTTAGGCATCAATGGCATTGTTGATTTTACAAGAGAACATTTCACTGTACCTAAGAATGTTCACTTGCGCAATGTCGACGTCGTTTCGACTATACAAGAAATCGTCTTTGAAGCAAATGAAATGCAATAACAGGGGGAAAGATTATGTTAGATTTTAAGACATCAAGAGAATTATACGAACTAGTATATTATAAAAATCAAGTTGAACTCGACCAGATTGAATATGTGCAGATGGACGGTTGGGTCAGAACTAATAGAGATAATGGTTCTATCGGTTTTATTGAATTAAATGATGGAACATATTTTCGCAATGTTCAGATTGTTTATCATCCAAATTTAACAAATTATAAAGAAGTTTCTAAATTACTTACAGGATCTAGCGTCACTGTTACTGGTAAATTTATCTATACGCCAGACAACAAGCAACCATTTGAATTAGAAGCTACAGAGATAGAGATTATCTCCGCATGTGATGAATCATATCCTTTACAAAAGAAACGTCATAGCTTTGAATATCTTCGTGAGATGCCACACTTGCGCGTTAGAACTAATACCTTTAATGCGGTATTCCGCTTGCGCAGTGTCCTTTCAATGGCCATCCACGAGTTTTTCCAAAATCAAGGCTTCGTCTATGTACATACACCAATCATCACTTCTATGGATGGGGAAGGTGCTGGTGATATGTTTAGAGTGACCACTATCGATAACCAAGATTTTGAAAAAGATTTCTTTGGCAAAGAGGCTTTTTTAGCTGTTACCGGTCAATTACAGGTCGAATCTTATTGCATGGCATTTAGAGATGTCTATACTTTTGGACCAACATTTAGAGCCGAGAATTCTAATACGACTACTCATGCGGCTGAATTCTGGATGATAGAACCAGAGATTGCCTTTGCCGACCTTGAAGATAATATGGATTTAATCGAAGACCTGATTAAGTATTGTATCACTTATGTCTTAGAGAACTGCCCAGAAGAGATGAAATTCTTCAATGATTTTATCGATAAGACCTTAATTGAACGCATTACTAAACTAAAAGATTCACATTTTAGAAGAATGACTTATACTGAAGCTATTGATATTTTATTAAAAGCTGATGTCCAATTTGAAAATAAAGTATATTGGGGCATGGACCTAAATTCTGAACATGAAAAGTATATCTGTGACAAGATTGTAAATGGTCCAGTCTTCTTAACTGACTATCCAAAAGATATCAAAGCTTTCTACATGCGTTTAAATGACGACAACAAGACTGTTGCCGCTTGTGACTTATTAGTGCCACATATCGGTGAACTAGTAGGGGGATCACAACGTGAAGAACGTATCGATGTCCTCAAAAAGCGCATGGAAGAATTAGGGATGGATATTGATGCCTATAGTTGGTATCTAGATTTAAGAAGATATGGCGGATGCAAGCATGCAGGATTTGGTGTAGGTTTTGAACGCCTCATCATGTATCTAAGTGGTATGCAGAATATTCGTGATGTCTTGCCATTCCCTCGCACACCTAAAAATTTAATTTTCTAGGAGGTTCAATGTTATATCAAATAAGTGGGGGCACACTTTTCTTCGGTGCTAATGACGTTTTTGAAAATATTGATTTCAATGTCAATGAGAATGAAAAGATTGCCCTTGTAGGTAGAAATGGTTCTGGTAAGACCTCTCTATTAAAAGTTATAACTGGAGAAGTAGAATTATCTAGAGGCCAGATATATAAGAACAATAGAGCTAGTATATCCTATCTTGAGCAAAATGCTTTTAGTGATGAAAATATTACAGCACTAGAAGCTTTTAATTCGGTGTTTACCGATTTAATTCAAAAAGAAAAAGAGTTAGAGAACTTAGCCCTAAAAATGAATAGCGATCACAGCGAAGAGACTATCAATGCTTATCTTCTTTTTCTGGTGGTGAGAAGACCAAGATAGCCTTTGCGAAATTATTATTGTCAAAACCAGATTTATTATTGCTGGATGAGCCGACTAATCATCTTGACTTGTCGACTATTGAGTGGCTAGAGAATTATCTAGCTAAATATAAAAAAGCCATGGTTCTAGTATCCCACGATAGAGCTTTCTTAGATAAGACCGTAAATGTCGTCTATGAGCTAGAATATGGTAATATCAAACGTTATAGCGGAAATTATTCATCCTTTGTAGAACAGAAGAAGAATGACCTCTTAAAGATGGAAGCTTCATATAAGCATCAACAGAAAGAGATTAAACGTTTAGAGGAACTGATCGAGAAATTCCGCTACAAGAAAAATAAGGCAGCCTTTGCTCAAAGCAAGATTAAATATCTTGAACGCATGGATAAGATAGAAGACCCTAAAAAAGCTGACACCAAGACTTTTAAGGCTAAATTTGTCTGTGCGATTAAAGGTGGAAAAAATGTCTTAAGTCTCGACCATCTATCTTGTGGTTATGATTCAGAGTTATGTAATGTCACTCTAGATATTAAAAAGGGTGATAGGATATGTGTCATGGGTGATAATGGTACAGGTAAATCGACATTACTAAAGACCATTATTGATGTTGTGCCAGCACTTGGAGGTTATAAGCTATTCGGTCATCAGATTGAAGTTGCTTACTTTGATCAAAATATCGCTCATATTCAAAGTGATAAGACAGTCATCGAAGATTTGTGGGATGCCTATCCAGAATTAACTAAACAAGAGGTTAGAAATGTCTTAGGAGCCTTCTTATTTTCGGCTGATGAAGTCTTTAAAGAAGTGAATGTCTTATCAGGTGGCGAAAAGGTTCGCTTAGCCTTGGCTAAACTCATGCTCAAAAGGGCAAACTTCTTGATTCTAGATGAACCGACTAACCACTTGGACATCATTTCTAAAGAAGCTTTAGAAGCAGCTTTAGCTGATTATGATGGCACTATTCTATTTGTTTCGCACGATCGCTACTTCATCAAAAAGATAGCCACTTCTTGTCTGGTGCTTGAAAATGGTAAATCGACATATTATCCTGATGGCTATGGCGATTATATCGATGCAGCTAAAGAAGTGGTTAAAGAGGTAAAAGAAGAAAAGAAAGTTGTCAATCAAAAGCCTAGGGCCAAATACAATTTAAATAAGATAGAGGCCGAAATATCACGCTTAGAAGATCTTTTAGAAGAAAAAAGAGCTTTGCGTT
>CALBGK010000258.1 GCA_937893115.1 uncultured Erysipelotrichaceae bacterium
TGAAAATATGTGGCCTTGTCGTAGAATATAATCCCTTCCATAATGGACATATTCATCATATAAATGAAGCTAAACGCTTGACTAATGCGGATTGTCTAATAGCTATCATGTCAGGTAATTTTTGCCAACGAGGCGATATATCTATCATTGATAAGTTTGAAAAGACCAGAATAGCGCTTGAACACGGCATCAATCTAGTGATTGAACTACCCTTTGTCTATACGATACAAAACGCTTCAATCTTTGGCACTAAGAGTGTTGAGATATTAAAGCTATTTAATATCGACTATCTAGTATTTGGTTCTGAGACTAATAATATTGATAATTTAAAGATGATATCTGAGACGACTATCAATATCGATTATTTAAAAGAGATAATGAAGACAGGTATTAGCTATCCTAAAGCTTACTCTCTTTTGCAAGGAACTCTTTACCCCAACGATATCTTGGCCATCAGTTATCTAAAAGCTCTTAAAGGTACTGATATAAAACCAATAAGCATCCAAAGAACTAATGAATATCATAGCGAAGAATTAAGTAAAATAGCCTCAGCCACTGCCATTCGTAAAGCGATCAAAGAAAATAGAGATTATCATGAGGCTACACCTTTAAATATTGCTGATCCCCATTTCAATGAAGAATTATATCCCTATTTAAGAAATATCTTAAATCTAAGTGACCGCGAAGATTTAATATCATCTAGTCAGCGAAGGCATAGAGAAAGCTTTTAAGGATAGTGCTTTTAAGTATGATAAATATGATGATTTCATTAATTCTTTAGTCAATAGACGTTATACAAAAGCTCGTATTCAAAGAATCTGTATCAATATCTTAGCCAATATCAAAACAAATGAGATAAAGGAATTAGAGGATGATATTTACGCTTATGTCTTAGGTTTTGATTCTAAGGGTCAAGAGCTCTTGCATCTAATTAATAATGAAGATGGAAAAATTGTATCTAACTTTAAAAAGATACCATCTGAACACCGCAAGCTAGAATGGAAGAGTGACCTCTTATATGCTTCTTTACTCAAAGAAGAAGAAAGAAAAGAATTCCTTCAGAAGGTAT
>CALBGK010000259.1 GCA_937893115.1 uncultured Erysipelotrichaceae bacterium
ATTCTAACTTCGCATTATTGTCGACAATTAATTTTACTGAACCTTTTGATGAACCTATTGAATACGCTCGTTTTATCGCCTCGTTAGCTAATAAGATATCTGGCGGTAGCGTCTTAGTACAAAGACTAGGTGATTTAGTGAATGGCCATAGAACTAACGAAAATCGTCTTAGACAATCTAGTGTCAAGCCCACTTTAAAGGCAGTAGCTGGTGATTTGAGCCTGTGTCTGCCTAAAAGGCAACTCGATAATATCATTGAGACTCTGTATGCGTTAGATAAGATTGCACCAGGAACAGCTAATTATGATACCTTACTATATGGTGTTGAATGTAAGTATTATAGCGCTAGACCTTCTTGTCATAATTTTGAAATTGATAATACAAGCAAGATATATGCTTTAGGTGATGGCGCTGGCTTTACGCGCTCTCTGTCACAAGCCGCAGCCCATGGATTAATAGTCGCTGATGAGATACTAAAATGAAATATAAGATTTTTATAGTTGAAGATGATGATATTATCGCTTCACTTTGTCTCAAGCATTTAGAAGCATGGGGTTATGATGCTAAGATATGTGAAGATTTTCATCATGTCTTAGATGAAGAGATAGCTTATGGACCTGATTTAATACTCTTAGATATCTCTTTGCCATACTATAATGGCTTCAAGTGGTGCGAAGAAATGCGCAAGACTTCATCAGTACCTATCGTCTTTATGTCTAGTGCCAACGATGATATGAATATGATTATGGCTATGCATCTAGGAGCTGATGATTTTATTCCTAAACCATTTTCCATGGAACTATTGATAGCTAAAGTTCAAGCCATCTTGAGACGTAGCTATGACTATCAAAAGACGCCAAGCCTAATGAAATATCAAGATTTAATACTAAATATTGATTCTTATAGCATTCATTTCCAAGATGAAAACTATCCTTTAACAAAGAATGAATTTCGTATCTTTAAGACCTTACTAGAAAATAAGGGCAACATCGTCAAAAGGGAACAGCTCATGCAGAAGCTATGGCAGACCGATGAATATATTGATGAGAATACCTTAAGCGTCAATATAAATCGTCTGCGTAAGAAACTAGAAGATATCGGTTATAAAGATATAATTGAGACCAAAAAGAATTTGGGATACAGATTAAAAGATGAAGAAGATTAAAAACTATCTCTATAAGCATAGGGCTTTAATTATTGCTTATTTTTTATCAGCAGCAGTTTTTGCGCTAGTCTCTTATCTTTATGGTCGCGACTTTGAGATGTTTATATATCCCTTTGCCATATCTTTATTTGTCTTTATTGTGATTGTTATTGTGGATATTAGTTTATATTATAAACATCAAAATAATATCGAAAGATTTATTTTGGATGGGACAGATTTTGAAAATCATGATGAAGACGAAGAAGAATTATTAAAGACAATTAAGCAGTGCCGTAAAGAAATCAATAAATTAAATAATCTCATCATCAATGAAAAAGAGGAGATGACCGACTTCTACATGATGTGGATACATCAGATTAAGACACCTATTTCAGCGATGAAACTACTTTTATATGAAAGAAGTGACATCGATTTGGAAGTGGAAGTCTTAAAGATTGAACAATATGTCAATATGGTCTTAAACTATGTGCGCCTCAATCAATTAGATAGTGATTTAGTCATTGAAGAAGTAAAGATAGATGATGTCATCAAAAAAGCTATCAAGACATATTCGACCATCTTTATCCAAAAACATCTAACTATTAATTATATAGAGAGTGATGCCACTATATTGAGTGACTATAAATGGATAGTCTTTGTGATTGAACAGTTATTATCTAATGCCCTTAAATATACTAAAAGAGGTGGCATAGAAATTAAGTTTATAGATGATAAACTCAGCATTAAAGATAGTGGTATAGGTATTGATAGCGCCGATTTACCAAGGGTCTTTGATAAGGGCTACACAGGCAAGGTTGGACGAAGTAGTATTCAAGCTACTGGTTTAGGTTTATATCTGTCTAAAAAGATTATCGACCATCTAGGTCATAAGATATCAATAGAGTCAAAACTAGGCGAAGGCACCATTGTCACCATTGATTTTTCAACATCTAAGTTCGAAATATTCTAATCTTACATTATTGTAAGATTATTTTTTGAAATGTAAGATTAATCGATAGCTAGGAAATTGAGCTTATTCTATCCTGTGGTTGTAGGAGGAAAATATGAAATTATTAGAAGTTAAAAACCTTAAAAAAGTTTACACCACACGTTTTGGCTCACAGAAGTGTCAAGCTTTAAACGGTATAAATTTTACTGTTGAAGAGGGCGAATTTGTTGCTATAATGGGTGAATCTGGTAGTGGTAAGACCACTTTGCTCAATATGATAGCTGGTATTGATTCACCTAGTGCTGGAGAGATTGTCCTCAACGGTCAAAATTATGATCATTTAAATGAAAAGGATATCACAGTATTCAGAAGAAATCATATGGGCTTTGTCTTTCAAGACTTTTCCCTCTTAGACAATTTCAACATTCGTGACAATGTTCTTTTGCCGCTTGTCTTATCGGGAAAAAGTGTAAAAGAGATGAATGAGAGGCTTCATCCTCTAGTACAGAAGTTAGGTATTGAAAGCTTACTTTTGAAACAGCCTTACGAAATATCTGGTGGCCAGAAACAGCGTGTAGCCGTAGCTAGAGCTCTTATCAATAATCCGGACTTAATCTTGGCGGATGTAAACTGAACCCCATGTGCTTACTGTACATAGAGTGTACACAGTAGGATTA
>CALBGK010000260.1 GCA_937893115.1 uncultured Erysipelotrichaceae bacterium
CACAGGTAAGGCTTATAGTTTGAAGCCACTCTTTGAATATCCTCTTTTGAAACAGCCATTATTTTCTCTTTATACTCGTCGATATCAAAAGGATAATCACTGAGTAAATTATTGTAGAGGAAATCGATATAATCATCTAAATCATCGCTGATTGAATCGATATTATTCACCATTAGTCGCTTAGAACTATCGATTAATGCTTGATCAAAATCCCCATCTCTTAGTCTTTGTATCTGTCTATCGATCTCTTGCCTTGCCTCATTGAACTTATCTTTATCTATTCCTGTCGTTACTCTAACTAAACCTAAGTTTCGATTAGGGATGGTATCGATGAAATAGCATAGACTTCTTTTTTCTCTGACTTCTTGAAAGAGTAAAGATAATGGACTACCACCAAATAACATATTAGTTAATACAAAGGCAAAGTAATCTTTATGGCCTCTTGTATATGGACTTTGATAGACGATAGATAGATATGATTGGTCAGCTATTGTCTCTTCGATGATATCTTCTCTTGCTTTCAAAACATAGATAGCATCTTTTTCTTTACATTCTTTATTACTTAATAGGTAAGTGCTTAGATAATCGACTAATTCGTCATCGTATTCGCCGACGACAAAGATATCTTTCTTATAATCTGTAAATAAGTCGGCATAAGCCTTCTTTAATTCATCGATAGTAACTTTCTCTAAGTCAGAGATGATATCCTTTTTATAATTACTGAATTCTTTGATATCTTCGCTTATCAAATCATGTATTCTCTCTAATTCTTGATTTCTTGGTTTTTCTAAAGAACGCTTGATATCTGATATAAGATTGTTTCTGGCCTCCTCAAATAATGTTTCACTGATAAAAGGGCGTTTGAGACAATCATCGATAAAAGCGATGTAATCATTCATCTTTAAATCAGTGAGGAATTTAGGATTGACAAATTGAAAGCGAATAGACATCAAACCTAAACTATTATTAGAGCGTGCTTTAGAACCAGCTTTAATTCCATATAATAAATCTCTTATTTTAGTCATGCTAACTTTGTCAGGATACTTTTCAGAATAGATACATAATAATCTTGATAAGAGAATCAATCTCGCCTTAGAGAAGGAATCAAATTCTCTGGCAAAACGAAATTCAACAGTAATAGTTTTAAACTTTTTAGTATTGATCAGATGTAAATTTTCCATAGTTATATTTAAGCATAAATATAGCTCCGTTTCAAACGGAGCTATATAGTCTATCTCTTTGATTTGTCGTAAGGTATTCCCTCGGCCTTCGGGGCTCGAGAATGTTTGGATGTAAGTGCCAAAACAATCAAAGAAATGATGTATGGAAGCATATTGTATACTGTTCCAGGTATATTCAAACTCATCAAGAAATCAAAGCCGAAGTAGACATTAGATAGAGCTCTAAAGAAGCCAAACAACAAGGCTGCAAGAGCTATCTTAGTAGGTTTCCACTGACCGAAGATCATAACGGCCAAAGCTAAGAAGCCAAAACCGGCTACACCATTTTCAAACTTCCATTCTGAAACGCCAGCCAAGATATAACAGATACCACCAAGGCCACCATATAAACCAGAAATCAATACGCCAGCCCAACGCATCTTGATAACGTTGATACCAACCGAATCAGCAGCTGATGGATGTTCGCCACAAGCCATTAAACGTAAACCGAATCTTGTCTTATATAAAACAATATAAGCAATGACTAAAGCAACAACGGCAATAACCATGAACCAGTTAAACTCAAAGTTACCAAAATAGATTAAGAAATTCTTCTTTTGTTCAACATATTGAATAGTAGAAGATACATCGTTTGGATTGATGCTGGCATTCATAGCCTTTACAAAGACTGTAGCAGCTGCCGTGGCCAACATATTCATCGCCGTTCCAACTATCGTCTGGTCGGCTTTAAAGTTGATACAGGCAAGACCCAATAATGCAGAATATATGAGTCCAAATAACATAGCTCCCAATACGACAGCTAGAATCATTAGTGGTGCAGATAGATTAGGCATAAAGCGCATAACCAAAGCTCCGCCCAAAGAACCCATAACCATGATACCTTCAAGCCCAAGATTTATTACTCCAGAATGTTCAGAGAAACATCCGCCCAAAGCAACAAGTAATAGAACAGAAGCAAAGATTAATGTGTATTGTATTAATAATGACATTATTCCTTTTCTCCTTTCTTACTGTTTTCTAATTTCTTTTGTTCGTGTTTGGCAATCGCATTATTCATCATTATCTTAACGAAGAATACGAATCCGCATAGATAAATAATAACTGCGGCAATCAAATCAGAAATCTGAGATGCGTAGATAGATTTATCGACATAAGCACCACCAGAAGAAATATGTTCGATGAAGAATGAAGAGAAAATAGCACCAATTGGATTTAATCCACCCAAGAAGGCAGCTGCGATACCATTAAATCCCATCGTTGGAACTGAAGAAGATGTCACTATATATTCTTCAAAACCAGTTTGATATAAGAATGAAGCACCTAAACCAGCTAAGGCACCAGCGATAGCTAGAGTCATGATGATATTTTTCTTCTCAGCCATACCAGCATATTTAGCAGCTGATTTATTAAATCCAGTAGCTTTAATTTCATAACCTAATCTTGTCTTATCTAAAATGATATAGATGACAATAGCTATGATAATAGCAGCAGGAATGGCGATAGTAGCATATTGGTTATTGTTGAAGAGTTGGTCTATGCCAAAACTAGGTAAGATGGCATCAGGATTTGTACTTTTAAGTGTCAATGTATAAGGGCTACTAGAGTCTTTAACATTACTTAAAACCATATTAGTAAAATATAGACCTATCCAGTTAAACATGATACCGGAAATGACCTCATTCACATTAAAATATGCCTTAAATATGCCTACCAATGCACCATAGATGCAACCAGCGACGATAGCTAGTAACATACAAGGAAGCCAGCTCCAGCCCCAAGCTAAAGCTGCGTATAGACACGCACAAATACCAACACAGTATTGTCCAGCCGCACCAATATTGAATAGACCTGCCTTATAGGCAAATAGAATAGACAATGAACACATCAATAACGGTATAGTCTTAACAACAGTATTACCAAAATAACGCATCTGCGCTTCTGGCCTAGAATAAGTCATAAAGTTCTTTAATACTGCAACAATGGCATCAAAAGCACCAGCAGGATTAATAACTAATAATACGATATATCCGACAAGAACTCCGACAATAACACAGATAATAGAAGCTATTATGGCCTGAACACCTTCATTTTTTAGTATATTCTTCTTCATGATCTTACCTCACTGCGCTTAGCACCGGCCATATATAAGCCAAGTTCTTCTTCAGTAACTTCTTTAGGATTAACTTCAGCGACAATTTCTCCCTCATACATTACCAAAATACGGTCAGAGACATCCAATACTTCCTCAAGTTCTAAAGATACTAGCAAGACAGCCTTACCATGGTCTCTTTGATTGATCAACTGTGAATGGATATATTCAATGGCGCCAACATCTAGTCCTCTAGTTGGTTGAACTGCAATCAATAATTCAGGGTCACGGTCAATCTCGCGTCCGACAATAGCTTTTTGTTGGTTGCCACCAGACATCGACCTAACGATAGTGATAGGACCCTGTCCAGAACGAACGTCATATTTCTCAATGATGTGCTCTGCATTCTTACGAATACTATCTCTCTTCATAAAACCGAAGAATTTAGATGAAAATTCTGGAGCAAAATAATTCTGCAAGACAAAATTATCTTCTAGACTAAAGTCGAGCACCAAACCATGTTTATGTCTATCTTCAGGAATATGTGCCATACCCTTTAAAGTTTTTTGACGAATACTAGCATTAGTAATATCTTCATCAAATAGCTTAATCTTGCCAGATTTTATTGGCTCTAGACCAGTTAAGCCATATACTAGCTCAGTTTGACCATTGCCATCGATACCGGCAATACAAACTATTTCTCCTGCTTTTACATTAAATGAGACATTCTTAACCGCATCATTTTTGTGACGATTAGAAGCTACAGTTAAATTCTCAACAGTCAATACGACATCACCAGGTTTTGAATCCTTCTTGTTGACATGAAAATTGACATCACGACCAACCATCATTGATGAAAGTTCTTCTGCTGATGTATCACAAGTATTGACGGTGCCTACATATTTACCCCTTCTTAGTACTGTACATCTGTCAGATACTTCCATAATTTCATTTAATTTATGAGAAATAAATAAGATTGATTTACCCTCAGCTTTCAAATTACGCATGATATCCATCAATTCTTTTATTTCTTGTGGCGTCAATACAGCAGTAGGTTCATCAAAGATCAAAATTTCATTGTCGCGATATAACATCTTTAAAATTTCTGTTCTCTGCTGCATGCCGACAGTAATATCTTCCACAATAGCATCAGGTTCAATAGATAAACCATACTTAGTAGATAACTCCATTACTTTTTTACGAGCCTCATCCTTTTTCAAGAAACCATTCTTAACTGGCTCAGCTCCTAAAATAATGTTATCTAGCACGCTAAAACACTCAACTAACTTAAAGTGTTGATGTACCATACCTATTCCTAAATCATTGGCATCATTAGGGTCATTGATGCTAACTTCAACACCATCCTTTTTAATAATGCCCTCTTCTGGCTTATATAAACCAAAAAGAACAGACATCAGTGTCGATTTACCAGCACCATTTTCTCCCAGCAATGCATGAATCTCTCCTTTTTTCAAACGGAGAGTTACATCATCATTAGCAATAATTCCAGGGAACTTTTTGGTAATATGCAACATCTCGACAGCATATGTTTCTTCCAAAATATATTCCTCCCTCTAATCTGAATACGCTTACGCATTACTAACTTAATTTTAACATAAGACAAAATAATTTTTCTATCTATCTTAATGTAAATATACATAAGACCATGAAAAAAAGGCAAACCATAAAATGATTTGCCTCCTTGATTTAGATTTAAAATAAATTTATTATTTTAAGTTTCCTTGATTTACTACATTAAGTTTGGTGTTTCAGGGAATACTTCTGAATCAGCCGCATTGCTAACTTGTAGGTTGCCAGCATGCATTTCACTTACAAGAGTTAAGTAGTCCTCTTGAGTGAATGTATCTGACCATTGAGTTGTTTCCATAGGAATACCAACGTAGTTTAATTCAGGATCGTCAGATACGATACCTAATGTATCAATCTTACCAACTAGAGATTCCCAGTTGTTGTCGATGCAAATTGTAGTTAAAGCAGTAATAGTTGAAGCGTAAAGACCTTTTTGAGCAGATGTAACTGTCATATCTTCACCATAAGCACCATCAATAATTGGAGCTTGGTCAACGTCAACACCGATTACCTTACCACCAACTTTAGCAGCAGCTTCAGCAGCAGAAGTGTAAATACCACCACCAGAAGCGAATACTACTTGAGTGCCATTTCCGTACCAAGTATCCATAACAGCTGTGATATCAGCGTCGCCGACGAATTGGTTACCAT
>CALBGK010000261.1 GCA_937893115.1 uncultured Erysipelotrichaceae bacterium
CATCTAAATGTATTGAAGGATTTTGTTCGTGCTGATTAGTAAAGATAAATATCTGATTGGGGATAAAACGCATCTTAATAAAGTCGTCTTTGAAAATGGAAGTGCCGACATTATATGAATGAATCTGTCTAAATCCATTTTTATCTAAGGCTGTCCTTAAATCTATTAATACTTTTTCATAGCTACTGATGTCACTCTTGTAGAAATTGCTTGTACAAGGAATGCCCCAAATATATCTTTGATCGATAAATTCAAGGGATATAGTGCCAGTAGATGGTGATTTACGATATCTTTCTATCGACATGATCGCTCTGTCGACAGCGTCATGTCTAGCTTTTAATTGGCGAATCTGTTCATGAATCTGTTCGCTTTTCTGTACTAATAAAGATTCAATTATATCTAGATCTTCCTTTTGAAAAGCATTGGCAATTTCCGCAAGACTCATGCCTAACTCTTTCATATAAGCTATCATATCCAAACGAGCATTTTGGTGTATATCATAATATCTGTAGCCACTATCTGGATCGACATAACGTGGTTTTAATAGACCCATATCATCATAGAGACGAAGCGTAGGAATAGAAACGCGATTCAATTTAGCCATTTTTCCAATAGATAATAATTCTTCCTTCATATGGTCTCCTTACATATTGAATGTATCATGAAAATTAAATTGATTCTATATATAGATATTTCTAATATTTTTGATATCCCTAGAATTTAACTTGGGCTTAGTCAGTTTTTATATGGTACAATTGATACATGCAATTAGTAGTACAGACTGTTTTAGAAGCATCATGCATAGTCGAAGAAAAGCTCATCAGTAAAATAGATAATGGCTATATGGTACTTGTGGGCATAGGTGAAGAAGATGATGAAAAGATTTGTGAGAAGATGGCTTTGAAGCTCAGTAAATTACGTGTCTTTGAAGATGAGGCAGGCAAGATGAATCTCGATATTCATGCCACAAATGGCGAAATATTATCAATATCTCAATTTACTCTCTATGCCGATACTAGCAGTGGCAATAGGCCAAGCTTTACAAAGGCACAAAAAGGCGATAGAGCTAAAGAGTTGTATGATTATTTTAATAAGTGTCTAGAAAATCAAGGAATAATAGTTAAGACTGGTGTCTTTGGTGCTCATATGAAGATTTCTTTAATTAATGATGGCCCTAAGACATTTATATTGAGGGGTTAAATATGGAAGTAATATATGGTAGTGAAGTATCCAAGAAGATAAAAGATAGAATTAAAGCTGAATTAGAAACTCATACACATTTGCGCAAGCCTCATTTAGTAGTCATCATGGTCGGTAATAATCCTGCCTCATTATCATATGCTAAGGGTAAGAGCAAGGCTTGTGCTGAAGTGGGCATGCGTTTTACCTTGTGGCAATTGCCAGAAAATATCAGCGAAGAAGATTTGATTGATAATATTAATGAATTTAATTATAAGGATGATGTCGACGGCATACTAGTACAACTTCCTTTACCTGCTCATCTAAATGAGCGCAAGATATTAGAGACTGTCTTGCCAACTAAGGATATCGATGGCTTAACTACTCATAATATGGGCAAGTTATTCTTACAAGAAGAAGGATTTTATCCTTGTACACCACTTGGGGTTATGAACTTATTAGAAGAGATGAAGGTCGATTTAAGAGGCAAGAATGTCACTGTCATCGGTAGAAGCATGTTGGTGGGGCTACCACTTGCTAGGCTCCTTCTGGCAAAAGATGCCACTGTTACTATTTGTCACTCCAAGACAGAAGATTTAAAGTCTAAGTGTTTAAATGCTGATATTCTCATCGTCGCTATTGGTAAAGCTAAATTTATCAATCATGAATATATCAAAGATGGTGCCTATGTCATCGATGTCGGTGTCAATAGAGTAGATGGACACTTATGTGGTGATGTCGACTTTGAGGATGTCAAAGATAAAGTTAGCGCCATCACCCCTGTTCCCAAGGGAGTAGGTCCAATGACGATAGCCTTCTTACTAGAAAATACGCTTAAGGCTTATCGCAAGAATATGGGAGTTAATAATGATAGAGAATTATAAATTAAATGATATTGTGCAAATGAAAAAAGATCATCCATGTCGTAAATCACACTATTGGCGCATCATCAGAGTGGGTGCCGATATCAAGATCAAATGTCTTGGTTGTGATGCAGTAGTCATGATGGAGAGAAGAGAATTTGAAAGAAAGTGC
>CALBGK010000262.1 GCA_937893115.1 uncultured Erysipelotrichaceae bacterium
TTTAATAACATTCATCGCTATGATGTTCATCATGGATTTTTAAATGCCCTATTCACTTATGATGGCATATAATACAAGGAATTAAAGGCCAATGTCCTGGATGATTCGGCTCTTGATTATCTAGGCAAACATCTTTGTATACTTTCAGGTCTATATGGAATATTAAGGCCCTTTGATCTCATCATCCCCTACCGCTTGGAAATGAGCATGAAACTTAAAGACTTAAATCTATATAATTATTGGCAAGATTTATTTAAATATTTTGAAGATGATGATTATCTTATCAATCTGGCATCCAATGAATATGCTGATGTCATAATTCCTCATCTTAAAAAGACTAAAGTCATCGACATCATCTTTTTAAATGATGGCAAAATAAAAGCTACCTATGCCAAAAAAGCTAGAGGTGCCATGGTAAGATATATGGCTATAAATAAGATTACTAAACCCCAGGACCTCATCTATTTTAATGACTTAGGTTATAGATATGATGTAACTTTATCTAATGAAAGTATATATTTCTTTACTAAGTCCCAATAATTAAGTGAAAAACTTTACACTTGTGATATATTTCACTACAATTTAATTATAAGAAACATTAGGAATAATATTATCTTAGAAAAGTTGCAGGGGTACATTTATGCAATTAATTAACGTTAGTAAAGTATATCATAATAGACATAATGATAAGATTGGCATTAAAAATGTGAATCTTAATTTTAATCAAGAGGGCATGGTATTTGTCCTTGGACCATCAGGTTCAGGTAAGACTACGCTTTTTAATATTCTTAGTGGCATAGATAAAGAATTTGATGGAACATATAAAAGAGATGAATATATTGAAGTCATATCGCAAGATATGATGTTGATAAGCGATTTTACTGTCTTAGAAAACTTAAATCTTGTAAGTAAGAATAATAAGCTCATCAAAGATATGCTCAAGTATTTTGAGTTAGATGATTTTACTAATGCTAAGGTTAAGAAGCTATCTTCTGGTCAAAGACGTCGAGTTCAAATAATTAGGTCTTTATTATGTAAACCGGATATCTTATTATGCGATGAACCAGATTCTTCTCTAGATTTTAATCTTGTCTTAAAGACGATGGCAGTACTTAAAAATTATAGTCAAAATCATCTAGTCATCATAATTACCCACAATAGCGAACTAGTAAATGACTATGCCGATAGACTCATTAGGATTGATAATGGCGAAGTAATTGAAGATAAGATTATTCATGAAAAAGATCTTTTAAAAAGAAGACGCAAATTCTCTCACCCACTCTCTAATCTTAAATTGTCCTTACTATTTTTAAAAAATAATTTAGCCCATCACTTCTTAAGCTTAATCATGCTTAGTGCACTAATCTTATTGAGCGTCATCATCATGGGCCAATTTCTTAAAGTTCAATATGAAACCAATGAAAAAGTTGCCTTTTCAAGATTACTAAATCTTGTCGTAAATGAGCCTAAAGAGATGCATAACGCTCTTGATTATGAGATAGGTACTAATGAGGCCTATGTCGCCTTTTACTATGATACATATCGCATCGCAGAATTAAATAATCTGCTTAAGGATAATAATGATATCATCGGCTTAGAATATGGTTTTAATAATGATAAGTATATGGCCTATATGCGCCATAGATTTGATGGCACAAGGTCATCATTACTAGAATATAATCCTACGGTTTTTAAACTTGTCAATAATTACTACAATATCATTCTTCGTCCACCATATCTCGCTATGGATCTTAGTGATGATGGGAAAATTAGTAAACTAATGCACAATATTTATATCGGCAATAATAAGCTCTCTATCATCAATCTAACCGGTACTTATGAGCCTACATTAGTATGTGGAAATTATGATGATGCCGTCATTGATTTAACTATCGCTGATGAACTAATTAAATATTATAATCTTCAAGAAGCTGACTATGCTCCTTTAGTAGGCAAAGATATTCGTTTTGGCATTGATTCTGGAAGTGAACAAATCGATACCGAAGAAGAATTTTACTATACTACAGCTATAGATTTAAAGATATCCGGTGTAGCTGACTTGTCTTCACCCTATAAAGAATATGTTTTTATTAATGGGACAATCGAAGATAATCCATTCTTAAAGCCTTTTGTGGATAATTATGATGATTTAGTCTTTAGCTATGTCGATTTCTATCTAAGACCAGGTAGTGATTATCAAACGGTTATAAATAA
>CALBGK010000263.1 GCA_937893115.1 uncultured Erysipelotrichaceae bacterium
AGGTGCCTATTTATACTACCAAAACAATTTAGGGAATGCAAGAGGAAAATGGAAATTTTTTTTAATTTTTACAAATAAGTTATAATTTTGCTATGAAAAGGTACTATATTTTATTTAAAGGACAGGTTCAAGGCGTAGGTTTTCGAAGCACTCTTGCCCATTTAGCGAAGACTTATTGCCTGACTGGCTATTGTCGAAATCTATTTGATGGAAATGTTGAAGCTGAAGTTCAAGGCGATGAAAAAGATATCGATAGTCTATTAGCTCTTATCTTAAAAAATCAAGGTTTTATTCGCGTAGATGATTACCATCTCAAAAGAATAGATATTATAGATAATGAAAAGTTTTTTAGAATTCTTTACTAAAATGATGCATGATTATGGAAGCAGCCATGGCCACATTGAGTGAGTCAATATTACGCATATCTATTTTAATGATGCCATCAGACATATCCATAATCTTTTCTCTTACACCGCTTCCTTCGTTTCCTAATATGAAAGCCATCTTAGCTTCAAGTTTGACATCAGCCAATTCATAATTGTCTCTTCTAAGACCAGTGGCATATACTTTAAAACCTTCACTTTGTAATTTTAAGATTATGTCTTCCAAGTCTACATAATATAGAGGCATCTTGAAAATAGCGCCACCAGATTGTAAGACACTCTTTTCGCTAAAGGCATCAGCAGAATTTTTAGAAAGATATATCGCATCAAAGCCAAATAGATAAGCACAATTAATAATCTTGCCAATGTTTAAAGGGTCCTGTAGTTCATCTAATAATAAGATTCTTTCTTTCTTTTCACTTATTGCTAGTTCTTTCTTTTTGCCAATACCTATATAAGTAGTCGGTTTCCCCTTAGTGAGCTTGTCCATTACTTCCGCGCTCACTTCAAAGACATTATCAAAATCAAAGGGTTTAGCACCAACATAGATTAAAGTATCTAAAAAGCCATTTTGGTAAGCTTTAAGACAAATATCGCTATCGAGAATCAAATAATTATCCTGGCGATATTTCTTGATATATAATTTCATCCACTTTTTAACGTGGTCATTACTAAGAGAACTAATCATTTTCTACTTCCTTGAAATATGATGGTCGCCAGTACATCAACAGAACTAGCAGCACTTAATGCCATCTTAAAATCATTGTCATAAGGTATATATAATGACGTATCAACTACATCTAAGATACGTGATGAGATTCCTCTTTTTTCACCACCAACTAAGAAACAAGCTCTGTCTTCAAACTCACAATCAAAAATATCAACCGAAGAATCTGAGCGATTTAAGGCATAGATATGATAATTCATATCTTTTAGATAAGTGATATCCGTCAATAAATCTTCACTTAAATAAATATTCATCAAATCATAGGCTCCAGCTGATGATTTTAATAGTGTCGCTTCAAAACTTTCCATATCTCGCTTCGGCAATATAACGTCGCTAAAACCAAAAGCGAACAGTGTTCTTAAGACATAGCCTAGATTATAAGGATCTTCAACTCCATCAATATAAAATAAATGCTTATTCTGCACTAATTCGGTAATAGACTCAAACTCGCGTAAAGATACAGAAGCGATAATGCCACCATGGCTACTGCCCTTGGCTTCACTATTGATATATTCTCTATCAACAGGAAGTATTTCGATATTATTTTCATGACATAAAAAACGAATATAATTAAAATCCTTAGTTCTTTTATGCTTATCGATATAAACTTTATCTATCTTTCTCTTATTCCCTTTGATAGCGGCCTTGATGGCAATAGAACCTTCTATGATCATCTTTTAAGCCTTCCTTATCATGTCATGTTCACTAACTTTAAAAGGAATATGAATATACAATAGTTGAGTCGGTTTATTAGCCACTTCAACTAAGTCCCATTCCTCATTCAGCATCAAAACATTCTCAATGATTTCATTATCGATAGTTGGCCCAAAAACTTCTAGCTTATCATGAATGGCAAACTTATTTTTAACTTCGACTAAAGCTAGTTTTTTATCTTCATCATAAGCCTTGACATAAGCTACATAGTCATGTGTAACCCCAGCTCCATTGATACCATAGAGATGTTTGCTATCATCAGGGTCGCCGGCAAAGAAACCATCATCACTAGGCCTATTTTCAGCCTTAGATAATTCATTATCATAATAGGCAATTCTACCATCATCTAAACTGCCCTTATCCATAATCTCATCTATCATCTTGCGATAAGTCTTAACTACTTGTGCAATATAATAATCAGATTTCATTCGGCCTTCTATCTTCAAAGATGCCACATTGGCTTTGATTAAATCAGTGATATACGATGATGCCCTGAGATCCTTAGATGACATTGATAAAGGGCAAGATTTATCAGATATGAGTTCGCCGTTTTCATAAACATGATATTTCCAACGGCAACTCTGCGCACATCCACCACGATTAGCATCTCTTAAAGTCATGCGATTAGATAGAGTGCAACGACCAGAATAATTAGAGCACATTCCTCCATGAATAAATACTTCTAGAGGAACATCTACCTTAGAAGCTATCATCTCTATCTCTTTCATCGATACTTCTCTTCCCAAGACTACTCTATCTGCCTTATAAGATTTTAAAAGTTCACAAGCCAGGCTATTAAGACTAGAAAGTTGTGTAGAGATA
Source organism: uncultured Erysipelotrichaceae bacterium (assembly GCA_937893115.1). Classification (GTDB taxonomy): domain Bacteria; phylum Bacillota_I; class Bacilli_A; order Erysipelotrichales; family Erysipelotrichaceae; genus CALUZH01. Next base: position 2,647 of record CALBGK010000263.1, read on the forward strand.
TGACATTCAAATTTAAGACCCATCTTCTTAGCTATGGTCACAATGCCTAAAGACTCAACAATGATGGCATCGATACCTATACCATCTAATTTTTGTAAGTATTCTTTTATGCCAAATAAATCTTCGTCATGAAAGACAATATTGACAGTCACATAGACCTTGGCATTTCTTTCGTGGGCAAATTTAACCAGTTTCTCGATATCAGCTAAATCAAAATTAGACGCTCTTGAACGCAATGAAAATTGTTTACCACCGACATAAACCGCATCTGCACCATATAAAACAGCTATCTTAGCCTTATGTAAATCCTTGGCAGGAGCCAACAATTCTATCTTCTTCATATCCACCTACTTTGTAATATTAGTCTTTTGATACAGATATCCCTTATCAAAAGTCACATCATGATATCTACTTTTTAATTCTTCTTCTA
>CALBGK010000264.1 GCA_937893115.1 uncultured Erysipelotrichaceae bacterium
CTGTATGTAATCACGCTCGCGCATATTTCATGCTCAGAGAAGAAAATTATTAATAATAAGTTAAAAAGATGCTAGCGCATCTTTTTATATAGGTAGAGATTGAAGGAGAAAGTGATTTCTAATTCATCAATTTCATTAAGTTTATCTTTATCTTGTAAAGAAGTCTTGTAGAAGTAAGGCGTCATCATAAAGAGGTTTTGAATAGTTTCTTGATTTAATATTCTTCTTTGATTGATGACCCTTTTTTCTATTAGTTTCAATCCTTCTATCTCAATATCTTCATCGACATTTTCATAAGGATTATCATATATAGCTTCTTTGAGTTCGATTAAATGGTCACGATGGGGATTGATTAAAAGAAAATAGCCATTATCTTCTAAAATACGTCTTATCTCTTCCTTAGCTATCGGTGCAAAACAAGTTAGTATCATATCGACACTTTCGTCCTTAATAGGACAATGAAAGATGGAAGAGAGGATATAAGTGGTTGATTTATCTCTTTTAGAAGCTAGTTTTAAACCTTTTTTCGATAAGTCTATGCCTATCTTTTCTAAGGTGCATAAGTCTTTGGTATAATATCCTTCTCCACAAGCTAAGTCTAGAAGACTAGTGACCTTTAAATCTTTGATGATTTTATTGATCTCATCTTTTAAGAAGCTATAGTAGTCAAGAGAGAGAAAATTATGACGAGCTGTCATCGATTCGACTGAATCGCCACTATCGATAGATTTCTTTAGATAGAGATTGATATAGCCTTCTGAGGCAATATCGAATGAATGCTTATTTTCACAATAATAGCGTTTTTCATCTTTAATTAATTTATTTTTACAAATTGGGCAAATAATATCCATATATCTATTTTAGCATTTCTCTTTTGATGATGTATAATTATTATATGCAATGTAAATTAGAACTTATAAATAAGACAAAAGATAAATCTTTTGAAAAGTACTATTCTAAACTTCAAGAATTATTTGAAAAGACAATGAAAATTCATGACATGAATGGTAATTATTCACTATCATTAATTCTTGTAGGGCCTATAACGATAAAGAGAATTAATAGGGAATATCGAAACAAGGACAGTGTCACCGATGTGATATCTTTCGCCTTGCTCGACAGTGAGGACACTTATGAATTCCCTTTAGAAGAGACCATCTTAGGTGATATATTTATCAATTTAAAAAGAGTTAAATCGCAGGCTATTGACTATGGCCACAGTGAAGAGAGAGAATTTTGTTTTCTCTTTATCCATGGCTTATTACATTGTTTAGGCTATGATCATATGAATGAGGAAGATGAAGCGAAGATGATAGCTATGCAGAAGAAAATATTAGGGGAGAGAAATGCTTAGAAAATTTAAAGTAGCTTTTAGAGGACTATTTATCTCATTTAGCCATAAGGCTGTTTTTATACAGATATTGATGGCGGCTTTAGCGATGTTGTTTGGACTCATTATCAATCTTAATTATATCGAGTGGCTAACATTTATCTTATGCATAGGTATTGTAATAGGGCTTGAGATAATCAATACTGCGATAGAAAATATCTGCAATTTGATTGACAAGAATTATAATGAAGATATTCGCAATATCAAAGATATGGCTGCCGGAGCAGTGCTCGGTGTCAGTATCATGTCAGTTATTATCTGTGTTGTCATATTTGTAAATAAAATAATGGGAGGCTAAATGAATTACGATTTATTATTAAAGGAAGCTTTTGAAGCTATGGATAATGCTTATGCGCCATATTCTAAATATCATGTCGGGGCTTGCGTCTTATGTAAGGATGGCCGAACATTCAAGGGAGCTAATATCGAAAATGCTTCCTTTGGTGCAACTAATTGTGGTGAACGTACAGCTATCTTTTCTGCCTATGCCAATGGGTTGCGCAAGGATGATATCGTAGCTTTAGCTATTGTATCTGATGGTAAAAGACTAGCTGCCCCTTGTGGTATTTGCCGACAAGTACTATCGGAGCTTTTAAACCAAGATACACCTATCATTTTATCTAATGGTAAGGACTATATGGAAACTAATATCGCTGAGCTTTTACCTATGCAATTTAATAGTGAGGACCTTTAATGAAGAGTGGTTTTGTAGCGATAATTGGTCGACCTAATGCCGGTAAGTCAACTCTGCTCAATGCCTTATTAAAAGAGAAGGTTTCCATTACATCATATAAGGCTCAGACGACTAGAAATGCCATCATCGGTATCTATAATGCCGAAGATATTCAGATTGTCTTTGCCGATACACCAGGAGTTCATAAGGCTAACTCAAATCTTGGCACTTATATGAATAAGGAAGCAATAGCTCAAGCCGAAGGTGTTGATGTGATATATTATATCGTCGATGCACAAAAAGGGTTGACCAATGAAGATGTAGAAATCTTAAAAAACTTGTCGACTCATAGACGCAAGATCTTTTTACTTTTGAATAAGATAGATAATATATCAAAAGAAAAACTTATTAAAGTTATTACGACGATATCAACTAAATATCGATTCGATGAGATTATTCCTATCAGTGCATTAAATGAAGATAATCTCGATGAGCTCATTAAAGTGACTACCCAATATTTAAAAGATGATTTAGCTTATTATCCTAGTGATATGAAGACTAGTAGCACGATGGAATTTCGCGTTGCTGAGATTATTAGAGAAAAGGTTCTT